>NZ_JBEZNH010000058.1:0-46745 GCF_040653115.1 Streptosporangium sp. NPDC048047
ATCACAAGGACGACACGCTACACACCAGAGATCACAAAGTGATGCTGGAGTACTAAGGCCCTCACAGAAGCCTTGACCTGCATATCCGTTGAAAATTTCACCGATACCACCCAGATCCCTCATAGCGAGCTGGGATCGCGCTTGTTGCCCTGGACACGCAGCATGATGACGGTACGTGGCCGAGGATCTCCTGCAGGGCCCGACACGGTGCGCACGTCGATACAGGCGGGCAAGGCGGCGAGGCCGTCAGGTTTCGCGGTGAGGTCTAAGAACATGAAGAAGTTCAACGCCGGTCCACTGACCTGGTAGGAGATGGCTTGGGATACGTACTTGGCAGTGATCTTGTCCCAAGAGACGTCGGTCCAGTCGCGTTTGAGTTCGATGGTGATGAGCTCATTGTGAGGACGCCAGGCCACATCGACGCGCCCGGCGCCGACGTTGGCCACCTCCAGATCCACCCGCAGTCCCTGACCGCGCAGAAAGTCGCGCAGGTCCCTGCCGAGTTCTTTCTCTTCCGGCTTGGCCTCTCCGACCTTCAACTGGCGCAGGTATCTGCTGGCCTCTCCGCGGAACTTCTGCGTCTCCGATAGCCGCAGGTCGACAAAGCGCAACAGGTAAAGCAGGAGAAGGTCAACGTCGGCGGCGAACCTGCCGGTGTAACCCTCGGGACATTGCTCATCTAGCTGCCGTCTTACCGATCGGTACACGTCGGCGACGATGGGGACCTCATCGACGATCTCGCGCGCGTTCCGGGCGTCGATCATGGCTTCCAGCCGTTGAGCCAGCTCCGGCTCCTGGGCCAGCAGGGTCTCGATCCGCCGGGCGTCTTCGGGTGCCATTCGGAGCCCGGCGAGCGGTGTGAACGCCGGGCCGTCAGGTTTTGGGGAGGGCGGCCCTCCTGTGCTCAGGACCTGGCGCAGCGCGGCGGCCTGCTCGCGGACACGCGCGGCGGTGGGGTCATCGTCGGTGTCAGTTGCGTGCTGGAGCTCTTCGAGCCATCCGTCGAGTAGGGCGAGACCGCCTTCCCGTGCCAGGAAGGCGTGCTCGACACGTGGGGCGAGTACAGCATGCAGGCCAGGTGCGGTGGGAACAGCGCCGATGCGGTGGTGGCCGGAGAGCGAGGGGGCGTCGGTGGGAGCGAACAGGGTGAGAGAACGGTGTGCTCCGTAGACGGCGACCAGGTCGGTGATCAATGCTGGGGCGTGCAGCCATGCTCGGGGCTCGTCTGATGCTTGGGCTTTTTCTAGAGTGTGGACGAGCTGTTGCCAGGCGGCGATCGTGTCGAATCGCGGCGTACGCCATCCGGCTGGCATACCCAGCATGTTGAGCCGGAACTCCACCACCGCTTCGGCCAGGCGCGTGCAGATGTCTTGGGTGACGGGGGCACCGGCGGCATAGGCGAGGATGGCGTCCACCGCGGCGCCGAACGCAGCGGCGTCGGCGCGTTCTTCTTCGGCGTGGGCGTCGGTCAGCCGTTCTCGGGCAGTCAGCAGCAGCATTCGCGCTTCGGCGGCGTTGCTACTGGCCAAAGCTCGGCGCAGGGTGAGCATGCCGAGTTCGAAGGCGGCGTCGTCGGCGACGTCGTCGCGGGCCAAGAGGGCCTCCAGCAAAGCCGGCACCTCAGGAGCGGGAAAGTGTTCGGCGATGGCGCCGGCGGCCCGGACGGCGCGGCCGGCGAAGTCATCGCTCAGGCGAGGCAGGTCGCGTTTAAGACGGGCCATACGGTCAAGTAGGGCGTATGGGCTGCCAGCTTCGGCAAGGACCAGGCGGGTACTCGCCTCCAGGGCGATGCCGCCGATGAGGTCGAGGTGTTCCCGGCTGGCCTGCAGCCAAGCGTCGACCAGGTCAGCGCCGAGCTCGCCGACGGTGACGGTGCTGCTGAGGAAAACTTCGACGACCGCTTCGAGCACGAGCGGGTTTCGCGGGGCCACGGCGGCGGCGAGCAGAAAGTCCCGCCCCGCTGCGCTGCCACTGGCCTGGTCATCGGCGAGGATCAGCTGGATGAGTTCGGGAAGTTCCTGGCGGTTCAACAGCTCAGAGGCGTGCTCCGCGAGCAGGTCCAAGCCACCCAGGTCGGCCAGACGCGGTAGCTGGGCGTCACTGTTGAGGGCGGTCACGAGCGGGGCCAGCAGGTCGCCGCTCATTTCGCTCACCTCCTGCCCGCCTAAGACGGGTGCTACAACAATGACGTGCCCACCCTAAGGAGGAAACCGCACAGCGGAGCCGTTGACTAGCCCGTGTTCGTCCTCACCACAGGCGTTGCCCTGGCCCCGCCAAGAGCATCCGACCGGCGGGGATGACCTCTTGAGCATCCGCGCCGCGGGCAGTCGCGATGATCACCTGCAGCTCCGGGTTGCTCTGCGTGAGCCGCACCAAGTCTTCGAGCATGTGGCGCAGATCGCCGCTGTCGACTTCTTCAGCACCGGGAGAGTCAACCAGGAGAAGCCCGGGATGACGGCCCACACCGCTGCGGAAGCCGTGCCGCAGCAGCGCGATCGTTGTCACGATCTTCAACCGGAGTTGCTCACCTTCGGTCAGCGAACCGTAGTTCTGCTTTTGCCCGCCCCCCTTCCACACCGTTAGCTGCGCCCCGCTGGTTAACTCCGCCCGCTCGAGCATGTCCAACCCCAGGTCGCGGCCCATGGCAGTGATATCGCGGTTGATGTCGTCCAGTATTTGCTTGAGCGCCGTGGTCCGGCGCTCGTGCGCGGTGGCCTCAGCCGCCTTCAGCACTGCGGCGGCCCGGGTCAGCGGAGCGACGTCGACCGGCGTGCCCAGGTCGTCGAAACGTCCTTGACGCTCGGCCAACGCACCTTCCAACCGGGCCACATCCAGTTCCGCTTCATGTCGCACGGCGGCGGCTGGGGCGTCCGTCGCGGCCTGCAGCCGGCTTGCGGCGTCCTCACGTCGGGCAGCGGTTTGCGCTGCGGTGCGTTGGGCGCGCGCTAGCCGGGCGGCGATCTCCTCGACAGCCTCCTGCGCGCTGGCGAGCGCCAAGCGAAGATCATCTATTTCGGACAAGGCATCCGGGTCGTCTTCGTGGCCGTCCGTGTGCGACGCTGACGCTGCGGCTGCCTCGTGGCTGGGGTGCAGGTCGGAGGCGCACAGCGAACAGGTGCCGTCCTTCTCCCGTTCCCACTGTTCTGTGCGCACCGCAGTGTCGCATCGGGGACAGACGGTCGGGGTGAGGGTATGGAAGAAAGCCCGTGCCAACGCCGCCTCCTCGGCTGCGTGTACGGCCACCACGAGCGACTGCCGGTGCCTTTCCTGTTCATCATGCTCACCGCGGGCACGCGCCAAGTCCCCCTGCGCTTGGGCCGCCTCCTGGGTGGCTGTAGTGAGCGCGGCATACAGCTCCTGCAGCGTTGCCGCTGCCTGCGTGGTCTGGGGAAGTGCCTGGAGCCGGTCACGAGCGCTGAGGAGGCGCTGGGTCAGTTCCGCCAGTTGCGTCTGGCGGGCAGCGGCATCGCTAGCCGCACGGGCCTGCGCCGCCATCAAATTAGCCGCCACAACCTTGTGGGCTACCTGGGCGGCCACTTTGGTCGATGCCCAGGGCGCCCCTAAAAACAGCTCCAGCAGCCGGACGGGCAAGCCGTGCTCGACGCTGCCGCCGCCCAGCACGGCCGTCAGGCTGGCCCGGTTGATGTGCAGGGCGCTGGCGTAGGCTGGCCAGGATAACTCACCAGTGATCGGCGCAATGTCGGCGCCTTTCCTGGCGTCCTGCGCAGTGCGCAGGGGCTCCAGATTCAATCGATCCAGCATGAACGCGTCCATGACCTGCTCGAAGTTCTTCAGACCGTTGAACTGCGCTAGAACTGTGTCAGTGTCCAGCGCGATGACCTCGCCCTGGGGTAGGCCGTTGACCACGGTCATCTCCACGCTGAGATGCTCATCATCCAAGGCGAACCGCACCCGCACGTGACGCAGCCAGTTCCGTACGTCGGCCTGTAGGCCGCTGCGGCCACGCAGGCACCACAAGATGATCTCCAGGATGCTGGACTTGCCAGCCTCGTTCTTGCCCAGGGAGGCTACACACCACACACCGGAATCCAGAGCCCAGGAGAAGGAGAACTCCTTCAGTTGGGTGGCCGTCTCATCCCCAGGTACGGGCCGCAGCCCGTCGAAGAACACCTCCGTCACCAAGATCCGGTGCGGGCGCGGCAGCGTCGTCCGTGCCCGCACCCCATGGCTGGTGAGAATCTCGCGGACCACATCGAGCGGCTGACCTGATCGTTTAGCGACCTCGGCCAGCCACTCGCCTACCGGTCCTTCGGTGCTCTCGTCCTGGTTCATCGCAGCCCTTCCCGCTCCAGCGCGGCGGCCAGCCGCGGCCGGACCCGCTCGGTGATTCCCGCGATCACGCGCCCGGACGGGGTGGCCGCGTACTCCTCATGCTGGTACTGGGATGCCTTCAGCTCTGCTCCGATTAGGCCTTGGGCGACAAGTCCAACGTAGAGCGCCTGCTCGTCGTACCAGGCCAATGCGGGAACGTGTGAGCGCAGCTGCTGCGCCCGCAACTGTCCCGGCTCCAGCAGGTAATAGTCCCGCCGTCTCACATAGCTGTCGGAGGTGGTGCCTGCCCGTTCAACCTTGATCAGCCCCAGGTAACGCAGGACCGACAGGGCGTTGTGCAGCGGTTCATAGGCGCCATGCTGGCCACGCAGCATGCGATAGGTGTGCAGCTCGGGCTCTCGTTGCTCCAGCACCTCGCGAGCAGCCAACAGCTGTTCGCGCGGTAGCCGCTCCTGCTCGACAGCGGTGATGATCTCATCGGCGAGGTAGTCAGGATTGCGCATCAAAAAGTCCAGCTTCTGCAGTTTGCGCTGCGCCCGCACCACCCGCACGGCAGCCACAGGCCCGCTTTCATCGCAGGCATCGCCCAATCGGTCCAAGATGAACAGCAGCCGCACCGCAGTCTGCTCCCGAGTCGGCTCCGTGCCGATCGCCTCCCTCACCGGTACACGCTTCCGCGCAAACCCCTGGCTGGCCGCCGGAGAGCTGCCAACTGCGTGATCTTATCCAGGGGCCGCCCGGATTGTGAGGTATTGGCAACACTCTGTGACCCTATGGTTAGAGTGCGTCAAGCCGAGACTTCAACGTCGTCCACTAGGTGGGCTGCTCCGCGCTGACGCGCACCGTGAACGAGGTGACCCGCGTCCTTGACGATGCGTGCTCTCACGAGCAGTTCTATGACCCGACCCCTCCGGTGCCTGTGCGAGCCGAGGCGATTCGCGGCGGGCGCCGGTGCCGCGTCTGCTGCCCCGATGTCACGCCGCTGGTGCGCGGGTCGGGCCGGTTCACCGCGGGCGACGGCCGCGACGGGTAGAGGTCATCATCGGTTCGCAGTGTCCTGGATCGGTCCATGCCCTACCGTTGGGGGTCATACTTCTCCACGGCGTTGGACGGGTGGGTGCATGCTCGACAGGTGGCTCACCGAGCACGATCCGGACGGGATATCCGACATCCTGCATGTGCGGCACCTCACGCCCACCTCCGAGGTCGATCCGCAGGCCGCCCAGGACTGGCTGGGTCATGAGCTGCTGCGCAACTACGTGTCATCCGGTGAGCTGGACATGCTGGAGACGGTGTTTCGGGACCTGGCGCTGCCCGAGCTCGCCGATCGCCTGATCAAGTACAAGTTCCCTTCCGATCCCAAGGTCCGCAGCGGCGACTTCGGTGAGGCGCTGAGCGGGGCGTTGTTTCGCCGGGTGCGGCGCTGGTGCGTGCCCATCTTGAAGCTGCGCTTCAAGCACCGGCCCAACCAGCCGGTGCAGGGCGCCGACTTCCTGGCGTTCCGGCTGCGGCAGGTCCCGCCGGTGGTGGCCTCTCCGGAGGTCAAGACCCGCCTGGACAAACGCTTGGACGTGGGCCGGGAGGCGGCCAAGAGCCTGCAGAGCGTCATGGACGACCTGCCCTCCAGCATCCTGTTCGTCGCGGCCCACCTGTCGGAGCGGGGAGTGGCCCTGGGCAGCCGCATCGGGCAGCTGCTGGTGTCGGAGTTTCGGGTGGAGCGCCACATCGTGCTGGTCCACGACGAGCGGCACTGGGACAGGCGGGTGGTCGAGCGGCTGGAGCCGGAGCTGACCGAGCAGACGGAGGTGACCGTGATCCGTCTTCCCGAGTTGCGGGCGTTGATCGGGGAAGCGTACGCCTCGGCCGCCGGGGCGCCGGCCCGGATCGCCGCCCGCCGCAGCATCGGCCCCGGCGGCACGACCGCCGCCGCCTCTGGCCAGCCCGGGCAGGAGCCGGAGCCGGAGCCGGTTGATGCGTGACTACGACGGGCGGCTGGCCCGCCTGGCCGCCGATGCCTTCAGCACTGATGAGCGGCGCACCTGGCTGCGCCAGCTGCGTTCGGCGACCTTGCTGGAGCGGGTGCGCCGCCCGGATACGCCGCGGCCGGCCTTCACCTTCGACCCGGTGCACCTGGCCAGTGCCGCGGACCTGGTCCGGCTCGCTGAGCTGACCCGCACCGGCCGTGAGCGGCGCCGTGACCCCGGGCAGCTGCCGACGATCGCGCAGGCCTACACCGACCTGGCCGACGCCCACCCGGGCGCGACGGCGCGCCGTATCGAACTGCTGGCCGTGGCCGCCTCCACCTGGAGCCTGGCCGGGTACCAGGCCAACGCCGCCAAGCTCGCCGGCGACTACCTGGCCGAGATCGACCTGGGCGCGGGCACCGCGCCCGCGGCGGTGCCGGTGGTGGAGCAGGCCGCCCCGGCGGCGATCGCGGCGCTGGTCGGTGTGATCTTGCGGCGCGACCTCGGCGAGGTCACCCGGCTGGGCGCGCTGGCCGAAGAAGCCGTGCCGCAGCTGGGTGCCCGGCTGCTCGCCGCGGCCGGTATCGAGCCGCTCGATCGCAGCGACGCCGCGGTGCTGGCCGCCTACGGGCTGCTGGGACGAGCCGCCCGCGCGCTGGCCCGGTTCTGGCGGCGCGGTGAGCGCGCCGCCGGGGCGGCCGCGCTGGCCGATCTGCGTCAGGCGGCACGGCTGGTGCTGCAGGCCAACGTCGTGGACACCTGGGTGCTGCTGGACAACCTCGCGCACGTCGTGGAAGACGCGGTGGCCACCTCGCCGTGGAGGCTGCTGCGCCGGGCGCCGACCTGGAACGGGTTGTGGGAGCGGTACCTGCGGGCCCGGGCCCTGGCCCAGCCGCCGGTGGTGCAGGTGTGGCCGTCGCAGCGGCAGGTGCTGGAGGCGGGCCTGCTGGATCGTGACCAGCCGCATCTGACCGTCACCATGCCGACCTCGGCCGGGAAGACCCACCTGGCCGAATGGGCGATCCTGCACGCCCTGGCCGCTGCGGCCGCGCCGGGTGCGCCGCCGAAGCTGGCGGTCTACATCGTGCCGTCCCGCGCGCTGGCCGCCGAGGTCGAACGCCATCTTTCCGCCAGCCTCACCCCGCTCGCGCTGCGGGTCTCGGGCCTGTTCGGCGGGTCGGAGCATGTGGGCTATGAGCTGCATCTGCTGGCCACCACCGACGTGCTGGTCGTCACCAGTGAGAAGTTCGACCTGCTGCTGCGCAACGACCCCGATCTGGCCGCGCGGCTCGCGCTCGTGGTCGTCGATGAGGGCCACCTGCTGGGGGAAGGCGAGCGGGGGCTGCGCCTGGAGCTGGTCATGACCCGGGTGCGCACGATCGCGCCGGGTGCCCGGCTGCTGGTGCTGTCGGCGGTGCTGCCCAACGCCGACGACGTGGCCGCCTGGCTCGACCCGGCGCGGCCGCGCCGGGCCGAGGTGGGCTGGAGCCCCTCCCAGCTCAACATCGGCGTCTTCACCTGGAAGGGCCGCGAAGCCGTCGGCCAGCAGGGGTTCGTGGAGTACCGCTCCGGCGATGCCGACCATGATTTCTTCCTGCCGTATGTGCTGACCCGCCGCCGGCTGCGCTCCAAGCTGTTTCCCGTGGAGACGAAAGACATCGCCGCCGAGCTGGCATTGCACTACCAGCGGCTGGGCCCGGTGCTGGTCGCCGCTCCGAGGAAGGCCTCCACCGCCACGGTGGCGCGCGCCGTCCGCGTGGCCGCCGATCGCGCCGACGTTGTGCTCGGCGCCGATGACAGCGGCCTGGTGCCCGCCGGGATGCGCGCGCACCGCGACCGGGTCATCGAGGTCATCACCGAGTACGCCGGCGCCGATCACGAGCTGGTCGGCCTGGTCGGCCACGGCATCGGCTACCACCACGCCGACATTCCCGAGGCGATCCGCCAGGAGCTGGAAAAGGCCTACCGGGCCGGTGCCCTGCGGGTCCTGGCCGCCACCAGCACCCTGGGCCAGGGGGTGAACCTGCCCGCCAAGACCGTCATCGTCGCCGGTGTCCACCGCGGCCGCGATGATCGGCTGTCGGTGCGGGACTTCCTCAACACCGCCGGCCGCGCGGCCCGTCCCTTCCGCGAGACCGAGGGCCACGTCATCCTCGTCGCCAAGACCGAGCAGGAGGCCCGCACCCTGCGCCGGCGCTATATCGACTCCCCCGACCTGGAGGCCGTCTGGTCGACGCTGGTCTGGCTGTATGTCGACCTGGTGCGCGCCCGCTTGGGCGCCTTGCCCGAGGGCCGTGACGTTCCCGCGGATCTGGAATTGACCGATCCCGATGACGGCGCCAGAGCCGCGGACTGGGCCGCCGTCGTGGACCTGCAGCTGCTGGCGCTGCTCGCCGAGGAGGTCGTCGACACCGATGATGAGGTGGTGCTCACCGCCGCCGTCGATCACGCGCTCGGCGCCACCCTGGGCGCCATCCAGCTGGCGGATTATCCCCTGGCTCCGCTGACCCGGTTCGCCGGCCGCCGCATGCGCGCGCTGGCCACCCAGATTCCCGACCGTGGGTTGCGCGCCGCCTACCTGCGCACCGGTCTGAGCCTGAACGGCTGCGCCGGCGCCCAGGCCGGTGCTCGTCACCTGGCCGCGCTGGTGGATCTCGACCCCGGCCTGCTGACCGAGGAGCGCTGGCCCGAGCTGCGCGCCCACCTACTGCACCAGGCTCTCACCGTGGCCGAACTGCAGCGCTCGGCCATCCAGGAGAGGCTTCCCGACCCGGCCGTGCTCGCCGACCTGGCCGCCGACTGGATGGACGGCCTCGGCGTCGACGACCTCCGCCGCCGGCACGGCGCCCGCCTGGCCCTCACCGATCCGATGCGGTTCGCCAAGGTGCTCGACCGCCTCATCGTCCATGACCTGGCCTGGGTGATCTCGGCCATCCTCCAGCTGTGGGAGCACGAACGCCCCGGCCTTCAGCTCATCGGCCCGATCACCGCGTGTGCCGCCATGGCCAAATACGGCGTCAACTCCGAGCCGGCCTGTTTCGCCGCCAGCATCGGCCTGCGCAACCGCCGCGACGCCATCACGGTGGGCCGGCTGTACCCGGCCGATGCGGGCCGCGGCTTCCTGCCGTTCGTGACCTGGGCCGCCACTCTCACCGCTGATGCGGTCGCCCCCCTGGTCAGCCCGCGCACCGCGCAATGGTTCCTTCAGCGGGCCGCGGCCCTGCTCACCCCCCGGGCGGCTC
Source organism: Streptosporangium sp. NPDC048047 (assembly GCF_040653115.1). NCBI lineage: Bacteria > Bacillati > Actinomycetota > Actinomycetes > Streptosporangiales > Streptosporangiaceae > Streptosporangium > Streptosporangium sp. NPDC048047. The sequence goes on from NZ_JBEZNH010000058.1 coordinate 9,500, forward strand.
TCGATCTGGCCATCCACGAGAGCGGCACCGTGATCGCCCCCGTCCGCGGCATCGCCGCCCTGCGCACCGCGCCCCTCCTCGCCGACGCCGCCGACGGTGAGGAGATGCTGCTGCGCCGCGAACGCGACAACGCCGCCGACCCCCAGGCCATCGCCATCCACCGGGCCACCGGAACCAAAATCGGCTATGTCGCCCGAGAGATCGCCCACGTCATAGCGCCCCTGTTGGACCTCGACGACGGGCCCGCCGCTCACGCCACCCTGCAGCCGCTCCCCTCCCGGACGCCGTCGGCCCTGGAGCACCGGGATGCGGTCACCGTCCGCATCGAGATCCGCCGGGCCGACGCCGACTGACGATAGACGCCCCGGCACGGGCCGGAACCCCGGACGGTACAGCCGAGCAGCGCAGGACCCGATCACCGATGCGCAGGTCACCCCACGCGACCCGCCCCGCGGCTGCACGATCTGCTCCTGAACCGGGAGCCGAGGAGGTGCGGCTTCGCGCGAGCACGAGGTTCGCCGTGGCGGGAAGCCGGCCGGCCCCGCATTCAGCGGTGAAGCTCCGCCGGAACAGCTCACGACACGACCCGGAGGAAAGGGGACGTCGGCACTGGCGAGGATGCGGCGGGCCACCGGCGCGCCCCGCCGGGGGTTCGCCATCCGGCCGTGCGTGCGGTACACCGCCGATGTCCTGCACGCCGAAGCCGATCCGCCCCGCACCGTCGCCTCCGGATGCCCCCCGTCTCCCCCGCCGATGCCCGCCGCCGTGTCCGCGGCGGGCAGGGCACCGCTCGCCGCGGGCGATGCCGATCCCCGAACCGATTCCTCCTCCGAGGCAGCGGACGAGGGAGGTTCCCGAGCCGTCGACGATCATCGCCGCGCCTCCTGCCGCCCGGCGGGAATGGTATCGCCGCAGGTCAGAGGGGTGGAGATTGTTTCGGCGGTGCCCCTGCCGATTCCCAATCATTCCTTCCGCGGATGACGGCGTTCCGATTCACGGCGGAGTCGGCGGAAAGATTCGGCGAACGCCGGCGCGTAGCTATCCTTTTGCGGATCGCAGGACGGGATGGCAAAGATGGAAGATGAGAAGCTAGTGATAAGAGATTAGTGTTAAAGCCGTTAGTGATAGCGGATCATATTGCCGATTCGCTTCCGCGGAGAATAATCCCAAAGCGTGTCGCGGTAGGATTGGCGCAACGAAACCTACAACCGTGCTTCGTGTACTACGCTTAGGAGAGAAGACAGACGGGCCCCGAACCGGGCTGGAACCAAGAACGGGGACCCGCTGCCTCACCCGGCGGGGGTTGGGCCTGTTAGCAGTGCCCGCCCCCGCCGAGCCACCAGTCCAGCAGGATCAGTATCAGCTGTAGGAACAGCCATTTCTCCTGGTCGTCTGGCCGGTTCGGCTCGTGAGCCATCGATGCTCCGTTTCTGGGACCGGTCCCTTGGAGGCGGTTGCTTCCGCGAAGACGGCCGCGGTCCCACTCGGCCGTCTCCATGGAAGGCGGCCGCGTACGACGGAGAGTCGAAGGTCATCGAGCTCACTGGAGTTTAGCAATTCTTGAGGGGTTCCGGCGCCATTCTCTTCGTGTTTAGGGGCGTTTCTGTGAGGCGTCGCCGATGCCGGTGAACTTATGGTTTTCCCGCTAGCCGGGATATGCCGAGGTCAGCGCCGCGAGGTCCGCAAAAAGTCCGCAAGAGTGCGGCGTGACAACACTGTTTTTGATCTTCATCGTGTCGTCCGCGCGTCGCGGGGACGCGGCTCGGGAGCTCGCCTCGCCCGGCCGCCGTGGCCGCCGCCGGGCCGCCGCTCCGAGTGCGGTGGCGCAGATCCCGGTGGCGCCGACCTCGGACGGGCCGGAAACCACCTTTATGATCATCTTCGCCGAAGTGGCGGCGCGCTGAGGTGGCCGCTGCCGGACGAACACCGATACGCCGGGATGAGGGGATGCGCCCGCCCGGCCGGGCCGCAGAAAAGCGCTCAGCGCCTCACCCGTCGGGGAATCGGATATCCGGGCGGGAACCCGGCGGCGTTCAGGGGGTCAATGGCCACCGGTCCTCCCCATGATGGCACGGAACCCGGCCCTGGCAACCCCTGGCGTCCGTCCTACGCGTCGAGCGCGCCCCGGGTCCGTCGTATTCCGGTGGGGGCGATCCGCTATCCACCCCCGGGGCACGGCCGCGAACGCCTCCTTCGCTGCGGCGGACGGGCTCCTCGACGGGCGCGCAGGAAGACGGGTGAGGACCGGCTGTCCGCCCCCCGGGCGGGGCCGGGGCGGATGTGCGCCACCGAAAAGGGGCGTCAGCCGGTCGTGGGCGGGCGGCGGAACCGGTCCCGGCGGATCCGCTGATCACGTTTCTGCTGGTGGAGGATCATCCGGCCGGCGTCGCTGTCGAGCTGGCGCTGGAAGGCCTCGGCGCTGGGCGTGGTCCGGTTCGTGCCGGCGGCCGCGGCGGCGTCGACCAGGGCGAAGGCTTCGGCGCGGCTCAGCGGGCGGCCGTCGATGATCGGGCAGCCGTGCGGGCAGGCCAGGCCTTCGGTGGCGCTGTAGATGCGGCAGATGGCCGGGCGGACTTCATAGGCCGAGCAGCGGCCTTCCTCCAAGGCCGGGCACGGGCCCGGCGCGGCGGCGGCCGGGGTGGTGGGCTGGCGGGGCGGCATCACCACGCCGGCCTGCCGCAGCCGCTGGCGCTCACGCGGCCCCATGCCGATGTCGTCGGTGCAGTCGACCGGGCCGCACAACCCCTGGCAGGCCACCTGCGGGATGCGGGCATACAGCGCGGCCAGTTGCGCGTCGGCGGCCGCGGCCCACCGGCCGGGCCCGGTGGGCGCCTCGGGTGCCGGGCCGCCGTGCGGTGGTTCAGTCATCGGCGCCGGGCCGATCGGCGCGGGCGGGGTCGGGCTCGATCGGCTCCCATTGCTCGCCGGTGCGGTCGTCGCGGCAGGGGGCGAGCACCGGGTCGTCGGGGTCGACGCCGTTGGCGATCGCCATCTCGCGGTAGCTGCCGAACAGCTCGACGGTGCTGTGCACGTCGCTGTAGGCGCCGCCGCTCATCCGGACGGCGAGGTTGTCATCGGCGGCCACCAGCAGGAATCCGGCGCAGATCTGCGCCTCCTCCACCTCGTCGGAGTGGCAGCCGAAGAGGGTGACCGCCAGATCGTAGGTGGTGGGGGCGCTGTGGCGAAACACCTCCGGCGGGAAGGTGCCGACGGCGTCGGTGCGAAACGGGCAGCGCTTGCACGGGTGGTCGCGGTGGCGGCGGGGGTCGCCGTGGCGCACGACGGTAGAGACACCCCAGCCGTCGGCGCCGTCGCGGACGCGCACCACGCCCGCGGGCAGGGTGGCCAGGTCGGCCAGCTCGATTTCGGGGTCGGCCGGGCCGGGGAGCGGCGGAGCGGACATGGCGGGGGTCCTTTCGTCAGCTGGTGACCATGGTAGGAAGCACCCGGCGGAGTGGTGCGGGGATCGGCTCATCCTGCGCCGGGCGGGGTGAAACCGGTCTCGAGGCGGGCGCGGAGCGCGTCCGCCTCGGCGCGCAACAGGTCGCGCTGCGCTTGCAGGTCGTCGCGCTGGGCCTGCAGGTCAGCGATGCGGTCCTGGGCGGCCGCGTAGCGGGCCTGGGTGCGGGCGGCCTCGGCGGTGGTGGCCGTGTGCTGCTGGCCCAGCCGGTCCAGCTCGGCGCGCAGCAGGCGCAGCTGCTCGGCGTGCCCGGCGCGCAGCGCGTCGGCCGCCTGCTCGCCGTCGCGCCGGACCTGGGCGGTCTCGGCGCGCAGCGCCTCGATGCTCTGCCGGGCCGCGGCCAGCTGCGTCTCGGCGATCTCGCGGCGTTCGCGCTCGTGGCGCAGCCGCTCCTCGGCGAGCGCGGTCTGGCCGCGGACCTGGGTCAGCTCCTCCTGGTGCCGGCGCAGCTCGTGCTCGGTCGCGGCGCGGCGGTCGCGCTGCGCGGTGGCCTCGGCGGCCAGGCGGCCCGCCTCGGCGCGCAGCGCATCGCGCGCGGCGAGCGCGTCCTGGCGGTCGGCCGCGGCGCGTTCGGCGTCTTTCTCCGCGATCACGCGGGCCTCGGCGTGCTCGCGCGCCTCGCGCAGGGCCTGGCGTTCGGTGGCCGCGGCCGCGGCGGCGCGCTGCTCGGCCGCCTGGCGGGCCTGGCGGTCCTGGCGGGCGGCCTCCAGCGCCGCAAGGCGGGCGTCGTCGGCGGCGGCGGCGCGGTGCTCGGCCGCGGTGGCGGCCTGCAGCGCGGCGTCGGCGTCGTCTTCGGCGTCGTGCAGGCGTTCGTCCTGGACGCGGTCCGCGGCGGCCAGCTGGTCGGCCATCCCGCTCAGCAGCGGCATCAGCTGGGCGATGAGGGGTTCGAGGCGCTCGTGCAGGCCGCGGGCGCCCCGGGTGGCCTGCTCCAGGGCGGTGCGCTGGGCGGCCTGGCGGGCCGGGCGGGCGGCGCTGCGGCAGCTGACCGAGCAGAACCGCTGGCGTCGGCCGCCCTTGGGCCGCCCGTCGGGGTGGCGCGGGCGGGGCGGCAGCGGGTTGCCGCAGCCGGGGCGCTCGCACGTCGCCGGCGTCTCGGGCTCGGGCGCCGGCTCTGCGGGGGCGGGCGGTGCGGGGGGCGGGTCGGCGGTCATGTCGATGATCGTAGCAGCGGCGTGCCGTGCTGGCACGGAATCAATTACGTGCCGTCTCAACACGATCGAAAGGGCGTGACGACGGGCTTCGCTTCCGATAATCTCCCCTTATCGGCAGCGACAAGATCACGAACGCCGGGAGGCTCCGCCCCGCCATGGACACCTGTTCGGTCTCATTCGACCTGAGGCATGTCCCACTGATCATGAGGCATTCCCTCGGATGCCTCAGGTACGTGAGACGGTTCGCCCGTGACCAGGTCCGATCGACAGCTCTCCGCGAGTGAAACGAGGAGCTGCCTCATGATCGATGAGACGGCTTCGACGGATGGTGTCTCATCCAATCGGAGGCACACCAGGTCAGGAAGTTCTCATGCCTCAAGTTCAACGAGACAGGACAACACCCCCGATTCCGCCCCGCCCGCGGCCGCATCGCCCCCCGCGCCGGGCGCCCCGGCCGCGCTGCCGCCGCCCGGCCTGGCCCCCCGCCCCGCGGCCGCCGGGCCGGCCGGGCGCGACCACCGGCTGTCCCCGGCCGCCGCCGCGGCGATCGAGCGCGGCGTCCCGGCCGCCACCCGCGCCGCCTACGCCGGCGACTGGACGCGCTTTGCCGCCTGGTGCGCCGAGGCCGGCCGCACCGCGCTGCCCGCCACCCCGGCGACCATGGCCGAATACGCCACCCACCTGGCCTACGACCGCCACCGCGCACCGGACACCATCCGCCGGGCGCTGTCGGCGATCCGCACCATGCACGCCCTGGCCGAGCAGGCCAAACCCGACCTGACCGCCGCCCGCAAGGTGGTGGCCGGCTACAGCGACCACCTCATCCGCACCGGCGACGCCAAGGCCGAACCGCACCGCGCCGCCGCCGCCGACACCGCCGCCCTGCGCGCCCTGCTGGCCACCTTGGACCGCACCACCGCGGCCGGCCAGCGCGACGCCGCGCTGCTGCTGCTCGGCTACAAGGGCGCAGCCCGCGAATCCGAGCTCGTCGCGGTCAACCTCGAGCACCTCACCCCCCACCCCAAGGGGCTGGAGGTGCGGCTGTATCGGGGCAAGACCAAACGCCTGCAACGCCTGGCCGTCAAGCACAGCAAGCACGGCACGGGCCCGTGCGACGAGCTGTGCCCGGTGGGTGCCCTGACCACCTGGGCGGCCACGCTACGCACACACGGCCGCACCCGCGGCCCGTTGTTCGTCCGCATCGACCAGCACGGCAACCTCGGCGGCGCGATGACCCGGCGCGGCCGCCCGATCGGCGACCCCGACGGCCGGCTGTCGGTGCGCGCGATCGACGGCATCATCGCCGGCGCCGCCCGGCGCGCCGGCCTGAGCGCCGGCCACGCCGAGGGCCTGCGCCGCCAATGGTCGGGCCACTCGCTGCGCCGCGGGTTCGCCACCGCCGCCCGCGCCGCCGGCGCCGACCCGCTCATCATCGCCCGCACCGGCGGCTGGGTGGACGGCTCCCAGACCCTGTGGCGCTACTTCGAGGAGGTCGACCGCTGGGCCGACTCCCCTCTGGACGATTTGCTGTAAACCGCTCGAAAGGACATCCGCGTGCCTCAGCATGCCCTCCGGCGCACCGCCGGCGACCCCGACCCGCTGCTGCTCAACCTGCTGCAGCGCCGCATCACCTGCGGCCGGACCCCGGCGCAGGTCGCCGACGCCATGGGCGTCAACGTCCAGAGCGTCTATGAGCTGGAGCGCAAGATCCGCGCCGGTGGCGGCGTCCTGCTCGGCACCGCCCGCAGCTACGCCGCCGCGGTCGGCGCCCTGCTCATCGACGTCGACGACCCCGACTTCGTCGCGCCGCCCCGGCCCGAACCCGAGCAGGCGCCCTGCACCCACTGCCACGGTCCCATCGTCCCGGGCAGCGGCCGCAACGGACTGTGCGGCGGCTGCCGGATGCGCCGGCGAAAGACCGGCCGCCTTCCGCAGGCGGCACCGAGCGTCTGACCGGCGGCCCGGCGCGGGCACGGCCGCGCCGCACCGAAGCCGCCGCCCGCCCCTCCGACGCGCAGATCCCCGCCCCGATCGGCGCGGTCCCTGAGGAGATCGCCGTTGTCCTGACTCAGCGAAGCTGCAGCAGATGGGCCTTCGGGAAGTCTGAGTACAGAAATTAGCGGTAGAGGCCGCCACCTGCGGAAACGCGGGAGCATGACCAGACAGAATCGTCATTCTGTCCGGTGTGACCAGCCCGGAACTGATGGCTGTGAGCTGGAGAAACGTCTCTGCCCTCAGCGCTACCGCCAAAATCTGTACCGATCCTCCCCGGAGGCCGATCACACTCGCCATCGGTGTCTTCGTCGCGGTGCGCGCCATCTCGCTCGGGCGGCAGGTGTTCGCGGTCCTTGGCCAGCACATACCGGCCGGGATGGACGCCTCCGCCGTCGCCAGGGACCTGGAGTCCGTCGAGGGCGTGCGCGACGTCCACGACCTGCACCTGTGGACGTTGACCTCCGGCATGAACGTCGCCACCGCCCACCTGGTCACCTCAGACGGCGCCGACAGTCACGCCGTCCTGAACCGGGCCCGCGACCTGCTGCTCAGGCGCCACAACGTGGCCCACGCGACCTTGCAGGTCGAACCGGCCGACCATCTGGGCTGGTGAATCCTCTCTGCACCGCCACGCGGCCCGGCGGCCCCACCTGGAGGCGATGACCCCGACGCGCACGGCCTCGCCCCGCCACCCCCGCGGCTACCCTCATCGCGGCACCGGCGACCGGCTTCTGTTGCGGTGAACGCCCGATCGGCAGGCGGCCCACTCACCCCCTGTGCGGCCCGCCTGCCATGCCCAGCCTCCGATCGGTGAGGCCAAATGCGCCGACGACCGGTGATACCCGCTCCGATGTCCACTGCGCCGGTGAAGGCTCTGCGACGAAACCCGGATCGATCACCGCCGGGCGGCGATCAAGCGGTTGGTGAGCTCCACGGTGGCCAGGTACCACCAGAAGATCCAGTCCAAGAACGCGGCATCGTAGTCGCCGCGCTGGTCGGCTCTGCGGTGACGCAGCGCGTAGCGGTTGGCGATCTCAAACAGGGCGCCTTCGTCTGGCTTGCCGATGTCTTCACGGATCAGCTGGCGGCGCTCTTCAAGGACGCCGGCCAGCGCGACGATCGCCGAGCGTTTGTTCTCAAGTGAGGTGGAGCGGCTTCGGAAAAGCGCGATCGCGTGCTCGACCTGGTCCTTGCTGTCAGGCGGTGAGGCGTGCAGGACGTGCTGGACGAGCTGGCTGCGAGCGTCATCGGTGGTCGCCACCAGGCGTCCGCGGTCTTCTCCTTCGGCGGCGAGTTCGTAGTCGATGCCAGCCGAGCGCAGCATGTGATTGATCTTCCACCGGTACAGGGTCTGCCCGGGGACGACGTGAAACTCCGAGTAGTGCCAACCGCAGTCGTTCCATGAGTGAAACCGGCGCTGACGGGGGCGGCTGAGCAGGTCATGGAAGACCTCCACGAGTCCGTAGAAGGTGTCGTCGTCCCACGCGGCGGGCATCAGCGGCCACAGTCCGGCGATGCCAAGACGACGATCGATGACCTCCGCAGGATCGGGCAGGTTGCGATGGTCGTCGACGCACTCCTCACCGAACGCCTCCACCAGATAGCCGTTGCCCTCGAGCTCGGTGATGATCTGGGCGAACTCCCGGCGTACGTCCCTGGAATCGCTGCGTGGGAAGGAGGAGCCGTCGGCGCGGCGCTGCGGCCAGTACGGTCGCGGAGCGATCGCATGCCGCAGTTCGCCGGCGCGGTTGATCAGCTCGGTGAACCATTCACGCTGGGGATCACCATGTGCCGCCCGGGGTGATGCCGACGCCCACGGATCCGCCGACGCCCAGGGATCTGCCTGTCCAAAGCCTCTCAGGCTTGCGGCGTCTTCGAAGTCGGCCACCGCCGTCGTTCCCGACAGCGCCTCGGTCAGCAGCCAGATAACGCGATCGCTCCACATTCCCCCGCTGGAGCGGGCGACCCGCTGCCCCTCGGTGACGAACAACGTTGTGGGCCAAAGGAGTTCATAGGAGGTCACGTCCACCATCACAGCGTTCATCCTGGCGTATCGACCCATCGGAGATCTCGGCGTTTGCCGAGCGAAGCCTTCTTGTAACGGCGCCTCGACAACGGTTTCTGGGCGCAGGGGCCGAACCTCATCCGGCGCTACGTCCTCGCACCGGCAGTGGCTCTGGTGTGCCCCAGCTTCCAGCCGCCCGGAAACCCGGACGTAGGTGGGCCGAACGCTTCTCCGGGCGGCCGATTCGGAGGCCAAATTGCCGACAGAATTTGCCGACTGACGCCTCGACCAAGCCCGAGCAAAGATACTTCGTCGCCGTCACCCTCCTCGTCACCGCGCTGTGCAAGGCTGACCAGCTCGCCCCGCCGATCTCCGGAAGCCTGGGGCAGGTCAAGGGCGACGGCAAGACGTTCGGCACGAGCTCGGGCAACGCCGTGATCGCACTGTGGGGCGGCCGAGTGGACTCGGGCGTCAGCGCGCTCCGGAAGAACGACCCGGCCGTGGTCATCAAGACGTTCGACCTGCCCCGCATGGGCGACACCTCGGAGTAGGCCAGCGAGAAAAGCGCACCGATCCGCTGGCAGATCCCCACCAAGAGCACCGGCTATCAGCAGGTGCTCGACGCCCTGGACGACTACGACAGCGGCAACTGGCGACCGAGGCTGGCCTGGCCATGATGGGGCGACACCGCTCCCTTCCGGCCAGGCCACCACATTCAACGGCGTAAATACCGCCGGTATCTGAAGCGCACCACCTCCCCCCTGAGGAGGGAGAGGGTATTGCGAAGCCATCGCATTTTGGCGAAGAGGAAGGTGAAAACCCTGTCCTTCGCCCGGCTACGCCAGACGGCGCCAGTGAGAAATACACCCACCACGAGGAGGGCAGCGGGAAGGAGGGTGGCCTTCCCGGGTACGCAGGCCAGAGCCTCATGTAGCCGGGCTGCGCACTGCTGGGCACGTTCAGGGTCACGGTGAACGGCCCGGGAAGCAAGGAGAACGAGGCTACGCGACGCCCACGGGCACAGCTCGCCCAGCTCGTTGACGAACATCCCCACGAGGACGGTCCCGACGAGGAACCCGAGGAAGGCGCCCATCGGCCGCCCCCTTCGGGCGGCGAGCGGACATCGTGGGAGGCGACGGATTCGACAGCACGACGCCTCCGAAACAGCGGCGTCGGCGGCGACGACGTCGGGAGCGCTGCGTCAACAACGTGAACGCGCGAACCACCGGGGCGCGTCGCGCGCGGGCCAGGGTCAGCAACAGCCTGAAGACCCATGCCACGAATGCCCAGAGCAAGAGCTCAGCGGATCTATCAGTGCGGTGACGCTGGGATACCGGCGATCCCGGCAGACGGATGGGCAACTCTCCCGCGTGTGTGTAAACCCCGTACGGCGCTACCACGCCCTGGCCCGCGAGGCGGTCGACTGGGTCGGCGACTTTGTCGGGGCGGAGATTGGCCAGCACTCCCTGAGCATCGATAAGCCTCAGGTCCGCTTGCAGGCTCAGAACTGACTTGAGGCCGAGGCCAAACCTGCCGATGTCGTCATGCGTCCTCAAGACCGCATGCACGCTTCTGCGCTCTTGCCGATTGAGGAGTGCGAACACCTCGCCCAACCGGTGTTGCCCGTCAACGACGGGCAATTGGGGAACGGGCACTCGGGGGTTGTCCCAGGGACCCACGTGGGCACTAAGGCTCGCCGGAATGACGAACAGGCGAATGCCGTTCGCCAGCGTGACGGACTTCAGATGCGTTCTCTTGTTGAGGGCTGCTACTGGATCCAACGCAGGATCTCGTGCAGCCCTGGGATGTCTGAACATGCGCCAAGTCTAAATGTCGCACTCCGTGATCGCGCAGTGCCGTAACCGGCCCGGCGCCTGCCACAGGGTGCCGCTCGATCCGTTCCGTTTCCTCATCGCCGCGCGGTCTCGATGGGCAATTTCACGGGCCGCGCGGCCGCCGTACCGCTACCGTCACCGGGCTCGAACCCGACCCCGCGACCGCCCGCATCGCGGCGGAGCGCTTCGCCCACGATCCCGCGGTCACCATCGTCCACACCGACTTCGCCGGGCGCGACCCGCAGCGGCGCCGGGACGCCGTCACCCTCGTCGCCGTCCTGCACCACCTCCCGCTGGTGCCCACCCTGCGGGAGCTGCGCGGCTGTCTAACCCCGGGTGGGCGCCTGGTGGTCGTCGGCTGCTACCGGGAGGCCGGGCCCGCCGACCTGATCGCCGCCCTGCCGGCCATGGTCGCCAACCCGATCATGGGGCTGGTCAAGCACCCGGCCCGCGCCGATGCGCCGCCCTTGCACATGACGGCGCCCACCGCCGATCCGCAGGAGACCCTGACCGACATCCGGGCTGCGGCCGCAGGGGAGCTACCCGGCGCCCGGATCCGGCGTCGCCTGTTCTGGCGGTACACCCTGGTCTATGACGCCCCCGCCGGACGCAGCGGGGCCTGAGCGCCCGCCGGGGTCTGCGAAGGACTCCAACGGAAGGTGCCCCATGATCAGTGAGACGGACACTCCTCTGGCCGCAGCGTCGGGCGAATTTCAGAGCGCCGACGCGCCCTAGGGTAGATCAGATGCCCCCCGCTTTCCGTCGTTACGTCACCGCCGACGCCTTCAGCCAGTCCGGCACCCAGGTCACGCGCGTGGCCCTCCCGCTGGTCGCGCTGCTGGCGCTGGACGCGGGCCCGTTCGAGCTCGGCCTGCTCAGCGCGGCCGAGATGATCGGTTTCCTCCTCTTTGGGCTGCCCGCCGGCGTGTGGGCCGACCGGTTGCGCAGGAAGCCCATCCTGGTGACGGCCGACGTGCTGCGCGCCCTCGCCCTGGCGTCCATCCCGGTTGCCGCGCTGTTCGACGCGCTCACGCTGGCGCAGCTCTACACGGTCGCCGTGATCGTCAGCATCGGCACGGCCTTCTTCGACGTCGCCCACCTGAGCTTCCTGCCCTCCATCGTGACCAAGGAGCAGCTGCCCAAGGGCATGGGGATGCTGGAGTCCGTGCGCAGCCTCGCCGTGCTCTTCGGCCCCGGGCTCGGCGGCTGGCTCGTGCAGGCGCTCACGGCGCCCATCGCCATCGTGGCCGACGCGGTCAGCTACATGATCTCCGCCGCCCTGCTGGCGACCGTCAAGGCCAAGGAGACCCCCTCCGGGGGGCGCGTGAGCCTGATGGAGGGCCTGCGCTACGTGCTCGGTCACCCCATCCTGCGCCTGATCGGCCTCGTCGGCGCCATGAACATGTTCATCAACGGCATCTGGGCCATCGTCCAGCCGTTGTACCTGGTCGACGAGCTGGGCGTGAGCGCGACGGGCTACGGCCTGATGATCTCGGGCGCGGGGGCGGGCGGCCTGCTCGGCGCGCTCCTGGCCTCACGCGTGATCGCCCGCTTCGGTCACGGCCCCACGATGTTCGCCACAGCCGTCCTCATCATGCCGCTCAGCGTGCTCGTCGCCTTCACAGGACCCGGCTGGCGGCTCGCCCTGTACCCGATCGGCATGGCGCTCATGTTCCTGGTCGCGGTCATGCACAACGTCGCCCAGGGCAGCTACCGCCAGGCGATCTGCCCAGAAGCCCTGCGCGGCAGGATGAACGCCAGCCTCCGCTTCCTCATGTGGGGTTCACTGCCGCTCGGCGGTGTCGTCGGCGGGCTGCTGGGCGAGGCCGTCACCGTCCACCAGCTCCTGTGGATCGCCTGCCTCGGCACCGCGGCGGCCAGCCTGCCCTTCGTGCTGGCTCCCGCCGTACGAAAGATCAAGATCACAGACGACGGCGGCCGTGTGGACGCCGACGCCAAGGAGGACAGCCGCGCGTAGGTCGCCGGGGTGTCGACATCGCACCTGACCGAGTCGATGCCGTCGAGGCACAGCTCCTTGGCCCCGCCCGCGAGGTGCTCGGCCCTCGGCTCGCCGCCGAAACGCGGCGTGACCGGCGTGCCGGTGGAGAAGGTCGCGCCCCACGTCGAGCGCGTCGGAGACGAAGGCCTGCTCGAACTCCTCTGCCGCCTGGAGTACCCGGGTCAGCTCAGCCGGAGCGTGATGTGGGTGGTCAGCTATCCGTGATGGACCCCACGAGCATCGGGCGTTCAAGCATGTCCGCCGTGAACGGCACCCCGGTGACCTTCGCCGCCAGGGCGAAGCCCCTTGGCACGGCAGTGAAGTAGTTGTCCTCCCAGCTGGCGTCCCACGCGGCTTCGTCTTCTGGCCTGTCCAGACCCATGCCCAGCTCCAGCATGAAGCCGTTGAGCCGGTCAGGGTCGCAGCCGTAACGCGCGCACGGGTTCAGCAACCGGTAGCCGGTGACGATCGTGCCGTCGATCACGTACTCGAAGCTGTGCTCGGCGTAGTCGTGCCGGGTGACCGCCAGCACCTCGCAGCCCCGCGACAGCTCGGTCTCCACCTTGTGGAGCGTGCCCATCCAACCGTGGGGCTCGATGGCCACGCACCACTCGCCGGCCTGGAAGACGCCCACGTAGCCGCCGCCATCCCCGCCGTCCGTCTTACTGACGAACTCGTAGGCCTTGTCGTTGAGTCCGCCGAAGTCCGACTCCTGGCCGGAGTCGGTGCCGCGGCTGAAGCGGCGCACCACCTCCGCCGGATCGAGCCCACGGAAGAAGGCCACGCTGAAGATCACGCCCAGTGCGCCGCCGCCCGCACTCTCGGACACGTTGAGCCACTGGAACGGGGCTAAGAGATCGGTTGCCGTCATGCGGGCCATGGTGGCAGGCCGTGCCGACAATCAGCCGATATGGGCCACTCTGGTGGTTGTGTCGGTGATGAGCGGCTTTAGACCACCGACTGTGACTGCTTCACGGACTTTGAGCCAGATCCCGAGAAGTGACACCAGGCATCGGTCAGATAGGACTCCATCCGCGCTCTGGTGCACCGGCTTCCGCCCCGCCCCGGCTGTTCGCGCCGCCCGCCCAGGTCTCACTGTCGGGAGACGACGTCGAGGACGACGGCACCTACCGGTCGGCCGAGGCCGGGGACGCGGGCCTGTCGTCCCGGCACGCTCCACCCACGCCGGGGTCCGGTCACCTGCCGACGGTGTCGATCCCTGCCCAGCCGGTGACCGGGTTGAACGGGCGTGCTCGGCGAGGTCAGCCGGGCGGGCGGTAGACGATCTTGTCCGTCGAGCGGCCGGGATAGACGACGAGCAGGTGCTCCTCCAGCGGCGCGTCGGGGTCGTTCTCGTCCCAGGGCAGCGTGCGAGCGTGGACGCGGAGGCGATAGCGACCCGGACCGGCGACGGCCAGGTCGGGCAGCGGCCCGGCCGCCCCGCTGTCACCGCCCTCGGGATAGGCCGGCACGACCAGGCGGCCGCTGCGGCTGGCGATGCCCACCTCGACCACCTGGTCCCAGCCGGCGAGCCGCAGCGGCGGGGCACCGGCGAACGCCTTGACCGTCAAGCACATCGGCGCGTTCTCCTCGTCCGTCACGATGGCGGCGCTGCTGCCTGCGGCGTCGATGAACCCGTCCTCGATGGCGTCGAAGATGTCGGCGGCCTCGCCGCCTGCGCTGTCGTCGCGGTCGTCGAAGACGGTGTAGCCGCCCCCTTCGAACAGCATGTACGCGGCCGTGCCCTGCCGCCTGGCCCGCACCCTGGGCCACGGGTCGGCGCACCGGGCGTTCGCCTCGGCCTTCCACGCGGCCTCCTGCCGGTCGCGTTCGGTCTGCCGGCGCTCGGCGTCGGCGTTCTGCCGGGCGACGATGCCGGGGCACAGGTACTCCAGAGCCGCGGCCAGCTCGATGGCGTCGGCCGTGCCGCCCGTCCGCTCGTGCAGCGCGCTGCGTTCCCGGTCGCCGGGCAGCGCGCACAGTCGCGCGCCGTAGGCCAGGACGCGCTGGTCGGCCCAGTCCTCGGGGAACATCGCCTCCGCCGCGAAGGTCCGGCCCCTGGCCAGGCAGAGGAACGACCGCCGCCGCTCCTCGGGCCCGAGGCCGGTCGCGGGCCGGAGCCGGTCGCGGCAGCCCTCGTCCGCGGCCGTGTAGGTGAGCCGGGCGTCCGCCTCGGCGCCGACCACGGCCATCGGCAGCACGAGCACGACGGCGGCGGCGAGCAGCCGCGGCGTCCGGCTGGTTCGGGGCGTCGCGGCGCCCGGTGCGGGCGTGGCGAGCTCGTGCGCGGTGCGCGCCGCCCACACGACGATCAGCCCGTCGAGTGTGTGCACTGCGAGAGACAGGCCGTCGAACGCCATCCATCCGGCCAGCAGCAGCGAGGAGACCTGCGAGACGAGGAGGGCGGTCCATCCGATGGCGGCCGTGGCGGCGCTGAACTGCCCGTCGCGTCCCTGCCCGGCGATGATCATCGCTTTGCAGCCGAGGGTCGTCATCCCCAGCAGGAACGACGCCGTCAGCAGCGGGCCTTCGGCGAACGGCCGCAGCGCCGCGGCCAGGACCCCGGCCAGGCCGAGCCCGAGGGCGATGATCCGGAACCAGACCGTGACCCCGGCCAGGGCCCGCACCAGCAGCACCATGGTGGCGGCCCACACGGCCCAGCGCGCGACGTACTCCGCGACACCGGATGCATCGTCGAGGAGTTCCCACAGCAGCAGGTCGCCGGCCACGTCCGCGTAGAGCAGGCGCCGCAGCCACACCACCTCGCGTGGCAGCGTCTCGGCGCGCGGCGAGGCCGGGCCGCGCAGGATCTGCCACAGCGCCCACGCGTTGAGCACGCCGACCGCCGCGAGCAGGAGCCGGGCCCCGTTGTCCCCCGGCCAGAAAGCCGCCGTCGCGACGACGGCGAACCACCTTCCGCCGTCGTATGCGGCGGCGAGGGCGGCGGCGGTCACGTAGAGCGCGACGGCGACGGCGGCCAGGCGCCCGAAGCGGTAGCGGGCGACGGCGGCCCGGAGTAAGGCGACGATGCGGATGATCTTATTGGACCGGCCCGGCCGGTCAGCCGGGACCCAGTGAGAACAGGGCGGCCGCCACCCGCCGATGCGGCAACGCATGCATCGAGGAAGACGTGGCACCGCCGGCCGTCCTGGTCGCCGAACGGCCGCCCTGGTCTGCCTGATTGCGGGCATCGTGGCCGGGGTGCTGGTGTGGCTGACTCCGGCCGTGTGGCCGCCGGTCGATGCCGCCATGGCGGTGATGGGACTGTCGCTGGCGCTGTACGGGCTCCGCCGCGGACGGCGCTGCCCCTGAAATCGTCGGCGCCGCTTTACCGAATCGGGGGGCAGACCAAGTAAGCCGGAAAGGGCTAATAGGGCTGGTCAGAGGGCGTGACAACGACCGAGGTGTGACGGTCTGCGCTGATTCGATTACGGTTTGATGAATCGCGGGGCGCTTTGTGATCATCTGTCGCTATGGTGTGCGGGTTCTGGAGATGATCAACCGGAAAGGGCTCGCCGGTGACGTCGATCGAGCGGACCGCCTACCCGCAGTTCAAGCGCCTGACCTCGGCGCGGGTGCTGCATGTGTTCTTCACTCCCACGGCCGAGGAGATCGGCTGGGCACAAGAGCTGGCCAGGAGTCCCGAGACGCTGTTCGCGCTGGTGCTGGCGTTGAAGTGCTTTCAGAAGATGGCGCGCTTTCCTGCTGCGGAGGAGGTTCCCGAGGCCGTTGTCGACCATGTGCGGCGCTGCCTGGGGCTGGCCAAGAGCATCGAGCCCGATCACGGGGCCACGAGCACGGCCAAGTGGCACCGTAAGAAGATCCGGGCTCGCCAGGGAGTGACCTACGACAAGGCCCGGGCCCGCACCGTCGCCGCCGGGGCTATGGAGAAGGCCGCGCTGGCCAAGAACAACCCGCCGGATCTGATCAACGTGGCGCTGGAGCGGCTGGTCGAGGCCTCGCTGGAGCTGCCGGGCTTCACCACGCTGGATGAGATGGCCACCCGGATCCGGGCGCGGGTCAACGCCGAGATGTTCACCCGCATCCACCAGCGGATGGGCGCCGACGACCGGCAGCGGATACAGGCCCTGCTGACCACGACCGGGCCGGACGGCAAGACGCTGTTCAACCGGCTGAAGAAACCGGCGCAGCGGGCGAGCTGGGCGAGATTCCGCAAACAGGCCGACTACCTGGAGGAGATCGACGCTCTGGGGGACACGGAGGCGTGGCTGGAGGGCATCGCCCCCACCAAGATCGCTGACTTCGCCGGGGAGGCCGACGCCCAGGACGCCGACACCCTGTCGCGCTATGGGCCGGTCAAGCAGCTGGCGCTGCTGGCGTGCCTGCTGCACACCGCGCGGATGCGGGCCCGTGACGACCTGGCCGAGATGCTGTGCAAGCGGGTGGCGGCCAACCTGAAGAAGGCCAAGGCGCAGCTGGAGGAGATCCAGCAGCGCCAGCGCACGGTCAGCGAGCGGCTGATCGGCACCTACCGCACCGTGCTGGAGCACCTCGATCCCGACGGGACCAACGCGGACCGAGGGGCCGAGCGCGCGGTCGACGCGGTGCGCCAGGCCGGCGGGTTCGCCGCCCAACTGGCCGACATCGAGGAGGTGGCGGCCTTCCACGGCGACAACTACGAGGTCTTGGCGCACCGGTTCTTCAAACGGGACCGGGCGGTGATGTTCGACCTGGTCGCCAAACTTCAGCTGAAGGCCACCTCCCGCGATGACTCGGTGCTGGTGGCGCTGGAGCACGCCCGCGCCCATGAGGCCAAGCGGCGCGACTTCATCCCGCTGCCGCCGCCGGTCGGCACCGGCGGCGGCGAGTCGGGCATCATGTTCGCCTCGGGCAACTGGCGGCGCGCCATCACCGACCGACGCCACCCGGGGATGGTGGCGCGGCGCCACTTCGAGGCGATGGTCTTCACCTACCTGGCCGAGGAACTGCGCACCGGCGACATCGCGGTGATCGGCTCGAACGAGTACGCCGACTGGAGCGCCAACCTGCTGGCGTGGGATGAGTGCGAGCCGCTGCTGGAGGGGTTTTGCGCCCAGGTCGGCCTGCCGCCCACCGCGGCCGGCTTCATCGCCCACCTGCGCGGCACTCACCTGGACGCGGCCGCGCACCTGGACGCCGGATACGCCGACAACACCGACCTGACGATCACCGAGGACGGGACGCCCGCGCTCAAACGGCGCCGCGGCCCTGGGGCGCCGAAGGCCGCCGAGGACCTGGCCGCGGCGATCGCCCGGCGCATGCCCGAGCGGTCGCTGCTGTCCATCGTGGCGCGCACCGCGCACTGGCTGGGCTGGCACCACCACTTCGGCCCGGCCTCCGGCTCGGACCCGAAGATCAAAGATCCGCTGGGCCGCTACTCGCTGGCGGTGTTCACCGGCGGCATCAACGTCGGCCCGTACGAGGCGGCCAAGCACCTGTCGGGCATCTCGGCCCGCGAGCTGTCGATGATCCGTAACCGGCACATCGACCTGGCCAAGCTGAACGCCGCGATCGCCTGCGTGGTCAACGCCTTCGCCGACCTGGATGTGGTCAGGGCCTGGGGGGACGGCAGCGCGGTGGCCTCCGACGGCACCCAGGTCGACACCTACATCGACAACCTGCTGGCCGAGACCTCCATCCGCTACGGCGGGGTCGGCGGCATCGCCTACCACTACATCTCCGACACCTACGTCGCGTTGTTCTCCCGGTTCATCCCGTGCGGGGTGTGGGAGGCGGTGCACCTGATCGAGGGGCTGCTGGCCAACACCTCCGAGGTGCAGCCGACCACGGTGCACGCCGACACCCAGGGCCAGTCGACGCCGGTCTTCGCCCTGGCCACGCTGTTCGGCTTCGACCTGATGCCGCGCATCCGCAACTTCAAGGACCTGATCTTCTTCCGCGCCGGCCCGCATCTGATCTACCCGCACATCGACGAGCTGTTCGGCGAACGCGGCCGCAACGTGATCGACTGGGAGCTGATCGAGCGGCACTGGCGCGACCTGATGCAGGTGGCCATCTCCATCAGCGAAGGCCACCTGTCCTCGGCCACCTTGATGCGGCGACTGCGCTCCAACTCCCGCAAGAACCGCATCTACAAGGTCTTTCGCGAGGTCGGCCGCAGCGTGCGCACCGTGGCGCTGCTGCGGTATCTGGCCGATTCGGGCTTACGCGCCCGCGTCACCGCGGCCACCAACAAGGTCGAGACCTACAACGCCTTCTCCCAGTGGCTCGGGTTCGGCAACAACGGCGTGATCACCCACAACGACCCCGACGAGCAGGAAAAGCTGATCAAGCTCAACACCCTGCTGGCCAACCTGGTCATCTTCCACAACGCCCTGGACCTGATGGAGGTGGTGCGCACCCTCATCGCCGAGGGCTGGCCCATCACCGCCGAAGAGCTCGGCGCGATCTCGCCCTACCTGCGCGCCCACATCAGCCGGTTCGGCGCCTATGCCACCGACGAGATGGGGGTGGAGCCTGAGGCGTTCAACCCTGAGCTGAAAGAGGTCGACTTCACTGTGCTCGACCTCGCTGCCTGAGCTGGACCGGTGGTGCTCGGGCGGCCCAGCTTGATCACGCGCAGCCTGACGTCACGCTCAAGCCTTCAAAAAACCTTCGTTTTCTGACGATCTTCCGGAAGGGTGTCCGCGGGCCCTGGAAACCCTTCAGAAACTCCTTCAAAAACCTTGCTGCTTCAACAACCCCCGAGGACCGTTTGTTGAGAGCATGACGGGCATGACGACTCCTGTCGGCCCGCCCGCCGACCTGCTGGCCGCCTTCCCCGCCCGTCCCAGCGAGATCCGCATCGGGTATGCCCGCGTCTCCACCGGCGGACAGAAGCTGGAGCGCCAGATCGACGCCTTGACCGCCGCCGGATGCCGGCGCATCTTCGCCGACAAGAAGTCCGGCAAAACCGCCGAGCGGCCCGAGCTGGAGGCCTGCCATGCCTTCCTGACGGGCGGCGACACCCTGGTGGTGCCCTCGCTGGACCGCTACGGCCGCTCCCTGGCCGACCTGATCGCCATGGTCGGCGAACTGCGCCGCCGCGAGATCGGCTTCACCTCACTGCACGAGAACCTCGACACCACCACCCCGGGCGGACGCCTGGTCTTCCACGTCTTCGCCGCCCTGGCCGAGTTCATCCGCGAACTCATCGTCGCCGGGACCCGCGAGGGCCTGGCCGCAGCGAAAGCCCGCGGCCGCGTCGGCGGCCGCCCCAGCGTGGTCACCCCCGACCTGCTGCGCGCCGCCCGCGACATGCTGCCCAACCCCGAACACTCCGTGACCTCGATCGCCAAACTCCTCGGCGTGAGCCCGGGGACCCTCTACAACCACATCCCCAACCTGCGTGAGCTGCGCGCCGCCCGCCGCCCGGCCGGGCTGGAAGCAGGCAACCGGTGATCCGCGCCCACCCCACCGGGAGCGAGTCAGCCCGGATGGCCCCACTCGGGTCCACGCAGCGGATCGTGACCACGAAAGCGATGCTTAAAGATCAGGGGGATCATGAAGCTGCGCCTGGACGGCATCCAGGCGTTCGGCGGCCTGGCGGTGGGCCTGGGCCAGCAGCGCAGTCACCTCGTCGCGGACCCGCTCGACCGTGGCGATCGCCTCGGTGAGTTCCTGCTCGGCGGCGTCGATGCGCCGCTGCGCCTCGGCGCTCGCGGCCTCCAGCCGCTGGGCGGCCTCGGCACGTACCTGCTCCAGCGCGGCCAACGCCTCCGCGCGTTCCCGCTCGATTTTCTCCCACCACCCCGCGGAGCCGGGGCCGCCTGTCCCGTCGATGATCTGCCCCCGGTTCAAGGCCGGACCCTTGCCCGGCATGTGGCAGAACAAACGATATGGCCGGGTAGACCACGGCCACCAGGCGGGCACCGGCTACGGCCAAGCTGAGCAGTCCTTAGCGTTCAATCTCGCAGGAATACCGGTCAGGCCCCGAGCTCCCGCTACCGGAAGACCAGTACTGAGATCAGCTCTCAACCACCGGAACGGCTATTAGCCCTTTCCGGCTTACTTGGTCTGCCCCCCGAATCGGCTCCGCCCCGGAGGAGACAACGGAATTCTCCTCTCCGGCGGCCGCCTCTCATCCATGGTGATCTGCCGCCGGCGTGCGCGCGCCCGTGGAAGTGACTGCGCGAACGGGATCCCCCGGCCCGGGGACGACCACACGGGCTGGGCCTTCGCCGCCGACGAGCACACCCCCAGGACCGGTGAGCGGGGGGAGGTTCCGTTCTCGTCTTCCGCAAGAGGAGGGGCAGGTGAAGGGTGGCCGCCCCCCTGCGGCGGGCCGCGCCGCGGCAACGGCAGCCCGATCCGCCACCGGTGAAGGGAGGGAATCGGTGAAAGCGCCGGAACGCCAGGGGCGGGTGTGGCTACCCTGGCCGGGTGGCCGATCAGATGGATATGGCGGACGTTCCCACGAGCCTGGACCTGGACGCGATCTTGGACGCGCGCTGGGCCGATCCGAGCGTTTTCAGCGCTGAGGAGTTCGCTCGGGCCGAGCGGTTCTGGCAGCAGCGGCGCGCCGAGGACGCCCGGCTGCTGGCGGTCCGGCAGGCGGTGACCGAGCAGATCACCGCCTGGACCGGGCGGGTGCCGCGCGATGTCGGGTCGCTGGGCATCCAGACCAACCTGGAGACCAGCGATTTGGACCTGGGGATCGGCTACCCGGTCGCCGAGCGCGACCGGCTGATGGCGGCCCTGGACGGGCACGCGACGTTCCTGGGCGAGCGCAAGACCCGCTTCGACACCTCCCGGCTGGTGTTCGGCTTCACCTCGGGCGGGGTGGAGATCGACCTGTCGGCGCTGACCGAAGAAGACTTCGCCGTCGCCTGCCGGATGCTGAACGAGATCGCCACCGGCATGAGCGAGCCGGAGCGCATCGCTCACACCTGGGTCAAATACCTGCTGCGCCGCGCGGGCCGCCTGGAGGACTATGCGGCCTGGAAGCTGGTCACCTACGCCCGGTTCTGCCCGGAGTTCAACTGGGTGCCCATCACCTGAGCCGTACGAGCGCGCCGGTCTCATGTGCCGCACGGGTCGGCGGCGTTGATCAGCGTCCAGGTGTGTGAGGCCGCCCACCGGGCGTGTTCGGCCTCCAGCAACGAGCCGACGTCCGGCGGCAGCGCGGCGGCGAGGAGGCCGACGACCGGGCCCATCCGCTCCCGCAGCCGGGAAAGCTGCTCATCCAGCAGCGCCTGCAGCGCGGCGGCGAAGCGGCCCTGCTGCGCCGCACCCGTCTCGGCGGGAAAAGCCGCGATGAGGGTCAGCATGCGGGTCAGCACGGTGAACGCGGCGTCCTTGATGACCACCCGGGCGGCGCGGACCTCCTGGCGCGCCTGACCTCCCAGGATCTTCTCCAGGGACTTGAGGGTGTAGTCGAGGGCGAAGTTGCGGTCGATCCACAGCTGGGCGTGCGCGGCACAGGCGCCGATGCGCCAGTCGGCGTAGCGGGCCTCGATGCGGCCCATGGACGGATCGGCGCGTCCGGCCAGGCCGGCCGCGCGCACCTGGTTGGTGTAGGCGGCGCCGATCAGGCACTCCATGCCGACCAGCATGTAGGAGATACCGGAGTAGAACGGGCGGCCCGCGCTGTGGGCGGTGATGAAGTCCTCATCGCGCACGCCGTCGACGATCTCGGCGACGCTCAGGTGCGGCAGCGGCTTCAGCAGCAGGTCGGTGCGGGCCTGGAAGGCGTGCGTGGCCGTCAGCTCCGCCTGGGTCATGAGGTGGTCGAAGGTGATGTAGGTGAAGCGGGTCGGCACCCCCAGCGCCGACAGGGTGCGGATCGCGGTGGCGTTCTGATCGCCGGTGGTCTCCTTGTTGAACCGGGTCAAGACGGAGGTGACGCCGGATTCGACGCCGAACAGGCACCGGCGCAGCCCCAGCTGGACCAAGGCGCGCCACAGGTGGCCGCGCTCGATGTGCCAGGTGCGGTCGCGAGCGGGGTCGGCGACCTGGTCGACGCGGCAGGAGGTCTCCCAGGCGAAGTTCGCGCGGTGGATGGTGTCGGCCACGGCCAGGGCCCGCGGCACGGCGTTGTCCTCGCCGCCGATGAACTCCTCATCGACCAGGTACAGCACGCGGGCGATCTCGGGGTGAGGGGCGAACTCGGCATCCAGGGCCGCCAGCAGCCACGGCAGCCGATCGGGGGTGCCGCTCGCCCAGGTGCCCTTGTGGCCGCGCGGGCAAAACGAGCACCGGTTGGTGCAGCCGCGGGAGATCTCCAGCTGTGCCACCCCGCGCGCGGCGAACGTCGGCTGCAGCAGGTCCAGCTCGGGGAAGAAGTCCTCCAGCGCCCGGTTGGGCACGACGGCGGTGCGGCGCCGGGCGATGGTCAGCGTCCCGGTCCCGCGGGCTTTGCCCTGGTAGCCGATGCCGTGGATCTGCTCGCGCTCCACATCGCCGTGCCAGTGGGCGATAACGTCGCCAATGGTGGCCTCGCCGGCGCCACGGGCGATCAGCAGGTGCGGGTAGCGCTCCAGCAGAAGGGCCTCGTTGCGGGCGGTCAGGCTGCCGCCGGCCAGCACCAGCGGCCCGCCGCCGGCGGGCGGGGCTTGGCCGGCGAGGGCGTCCAGCAGCGTGGTCATCAGCTCGTGCTGGCCGAAGGTGGCGGAGATGCCGACGATGTCGGGCCGCTGGAGCCGCACGGCGGCGATGATGTCCTCCAGGTCGGTGCCGAGCTGCATGTCCATCAGCTCGACATGACCGCACAAGGTGGCGCGGGCGGCGCGGGCCAGATCGGAGATGGCCAGCGGGAAGCGCGGCAGCGGGAAGTGCTCGCGCCGATACAGCGCCGCCAGCAGGATCGTTGGCCGCGTCAGCCGGTGTTCGGCGTGCTCATCCAGGTCGGCTTCGCTGATCCACTTCGTCGGGGTGTGCAGGGTGAGGTGCTCGCGCGCCCAGGCGGGCCAGGTGCGGGCGGTGTGCGGCAGGCGGTCCAGGCTGGCCAGCAGCCATGGGCCCGGGCCGGGGGAGCTGATGGCCAGCAGCCGCTGCTCCAGGGTGCCGGTGAGCACGACGCGCCGCCCTGGCAGCAGGTCGGCCACCGCGCGGGCGAGCGGGTTGGGCTGGCTGTAGGGGATGGCCCGGAGGGCTGATTCCTGCTCCGCGCTGACCGGGACCAGGGCGCGGACGGCGGTCAGCAGCCGGTCATGGCCGCGACGGACATCGACGGCCGATGGGGTGGACGAAAGCATGCGAACCTCCGACGACGAAGGTGAAAAGGCATGAGGGGACCGTCCCGCGGCGCCTCATCCGGCGCAGCGGGAGAAAGGACGCGTTCAGCAGCTAGCGCGCGGCCAGGGTGAGGGTGGCGGCCATCGCCGCATGGTCACTGAGCCCGGCCAGGCGCGGATCGTGCAGGTAGCAGCAGCTCGTGACGGCCTCCGGAGGGGAGCAGAAGATGTGGTCGAAGCGGTAGCCGGCGCCGCTGGCGCGGCCGTACCAGGAGTAGTCGAAGTCCTCGGGGCAGCAGCGGCGGAAGGCGTCGTCGTAGCCCGCCAGCGAGAAGGCCCGGTAGAAGGCGTACTCCCAGGCGCCGAACACCGCGTGGTGCGGCCGGTGGCCGGGCTCGACGACGTTGAGGTCCCCGGCGATCACCACCGGCCCGGCGGCCGCCAGGTCGTCGGCCAGCGACGGCAGCATCGCCGCCACCGCGTCCTGGAAGGCACGTTTGTCGACGTTGCGCCGCTGCTTGGGGCCGCGGGAGGGCACATACAGGCCCACGATCGAGACGGTGGGGCCGTCGTCGGTGTGCAGGCGGACGATGGCGCACCGGTGCGGCAGGTGCGCCGGGGCGATGTCGGTCACCGGTTCGGCCTTGCCGACGCGCGAGGCGATGACGGTCAGGTAATCGTCGCCGCCGCCCGCGGGGACGTGCACCGTGAACCCGCGTTCGCTCAGCGCCTGGGTGATGGCGGTCGCGCCGGGGGCGACCTCGGTCAGCACCGCGACGCCGACGTCCTGGGCGGCGATCCAGTCGGCCTGGCGTACCGACCGTGCGGCGTTGGCGCGCTGGAGGTTCCACGTCAGCACCCGCAGCCGTCCCGGCACGCCCCGGTACTCGCCGCTCGCAGGCGCGAACAGGGAAGACTGCTCACCGGCAGGGTTCATCGGGCGGCTCCGGTCTTCTCGTCGGTGAAGACCTCCCCGCGCGCGTCCAGCTTCTCCTGTACCCGGCCCATGATCGCTCGAGCTTGGGCGATCACATCGGGGTGCGGCGGCTCGCCCAGGGCGGTCAGGTTCTGCCGGACCTGCTCAGCAGTGGTGAAGCCGACCAGCACGGCGGCGTGGGCGTAGCGCTCCAGGCACGCCCACAGCGCGATGCGGATCACGTCCTGGCGGTGCGGGCCGACCAGGGCGTGCAGCTCCTGCAGGCCGTCGGCGATGAGCGTGAGCGCACCCGGGTCGGTGAACCACGCCTTGCGGGCGCGGTGGTCCCCGGGCCCGAACGCGCGCAGCGCGGCCGCGTCGTAGGCGCCGGTGAGCAGGCCCTGACCAAGCGGCTTGTTGATCAGCACGCCGACGCGGTGCCGCTCGGCGAAGGCGAAAATGCCCTCCGCGCGACCGGGCGGCGACAGCAGGTTGTCCCGTACGGCCAGCACCTGCGGCTCAACGGCGGCGAACACCTCCTGGAACCGGGTGATCTTGTCGCCGCGACGGCTGGGCGCAGCGTCGATGCGGTCGCGGGCGAAGCGGTGCGGGCCGCGCATGCCGATCGCCGTGATGAGCCCTTCGCGCTGGAAGGCGCGCATGGCCTCGGCCGCGGGCTCCAGCCACCGATCATCGGGGCCGAAGTTGGCGTTGTGCAGGAAGTAGATGTCCAGGTGGTCGGTGCCCAGGTGGGTGAGGGTCTGCTCCAGGCGGCGCCGCATGTGATCGGGAGCGAAGGCGTGTTCGGCGGCGTCGTCGGTGAGGTAGCCGACCTTGGAGACCAGCACGATGTCTCGACGAGGCACCTGGGCGGCCAGGCGGCCCAGCAGGCGCTCGGAGCGGCCCAGGCCGTAGACGTCGGCGGTGTCGAACAATCGCGCGCCCAAGGACCACGCGGTCTCCAGTCCGGCGATGGCCGCGCTTTCGCAGCCGCCGGTGGACCAGCCCATGGGCAGGCCGAGATTGTCGGCCGGGCCGCCGATGGCCCAGCAGCCGATGCCCAGCGCGGGCACGGTGATGCCGCAGCGGCCCAGGCTCCGCTGCACCAGCGGGAGAGAAGACGACGTCACAGGTGGGCTCCTCAGCGGGGGATCGGGATGGGGGCTTGGTAGTAACAGATCTCGTCGAGGTCGGCGAATCCGGCGGCGCGTAGCTCGGCCAGCAGCGGCGAGCCGGCCGGGATGACGGCGCGGGCCACCCGGGCTCCGGCGCGGGCTCCGGCGCCCAGTCCTGCGGTGATCATCCGGCGGGCCAGGGCTGCGAAGTCGGCGCCGGGATGGATGAGCACATCGGCCAGCAGCGCCTCGGGCGCTTCACCTGGGTGGGAGTGAGCCAGCGGGTAGACCAGGACGGCGGCCTGCAGACGTCCGGCGTCCTCGGCGACGAGCAGGCCGTCACCGATGAAGCGCTCGTCGGCGCTCCAGCGGGAGTAGGTGTCGGCGGCCACGCCCCAGCCGTGCTCGGGGCAGACGGCGTGGTACAGCTCGGCCAGTGCCGGGGCCTGGTCCGCGGTGAGCGGCCGTACGCCCGGCACGGGCCAGGCCGCTCCGGTGGGGGCTTTCAGCAGGGCGGCGGTGGAGTGCACCTCCCAGCCGATCTTCTCGAAGAAGGTGCACGCGTGGCGGCGCACCGCGGGGATCTCCGCGGTCCGTACGATCATCGCCGGGTCGTCGACCGCGGCGAGCGCACGCTGCACCAGCGCGGTGCCCAGTCCGCGTTGTTGCATGGAGGGGTGCACCGCCGGGCCCCACAGCCGGGCGGGCAGGCCGGGGGCGGCCGGGTAGCGCAGCGCCGCCGCTGCGGCCAGTTCGCCATCGGGGGTGCGGGCCAGCAGCAGCGTCGTGGTCGCGCCGCCGCCTTGCGGGCGTAGCCGCGAGCGCACCAGGCGGGCGGTCACCGGCCGCTGGTCCGGCCAGCCGAACATGGCCATGTATCCCACCCAGGCCAGTTGGGCGTCCAGGCCGGGGGCGCCGGGGGTGTAGGGGGTGACGGTGATCGGCAGCGTGGTCATGGGCGGCTCCCGAGCGGTGTGGTGGCGGCCACGGCGGCACATGTGCTGACGCGCCCGACCCAGGAGGCCGGATGCAGGCCCAGCGCGGTGCTCGCCGGGGCGGCGCAGGTGAACAGCCGCACCTGGCCGAATCCGCTGCGGAAGGCGTCGGCGACCTGGCCGGGGGTGGCGAACGGACTCGGCCGGGAGGCGGCACGCAGCCGGTGGCGGGCCAGCCGGTAGCACTGGGCGGCCGGTCCGGGCCAGGCGGCCGCGGCCAGTGCTTGGACCAGGCGGCCGATCCGGTCGTACTCCAGGCGCCCGGACGTTCCGGCGATGCGGGTGGTGTACAGCAGCAGCCCGCTGGGAGCCAGCAGGCCGGCCAGCCGGGCGATGAGCGCCTGGCGGTCGGCCGCGCTGGGCAGCAGCGACAGCAGCCCGTCGGTGACGATCACGTCGAATCTCTCGCTGATGCCCTCCAGGTGCGGGGCCCGCGACCGCACGGTGACCATCATGGTGCCGGTGCGGTGGCCCCAGGCTCCGGCCAGCGCCAGCGGGGTCCGGCAGGCATCGGCCACGATCAGCACCGGGTTGTCCAGCAGTGCGGCCAGCACGCGCGGCATGGTCTCATCGGATGATCCGCACACCAGCACCCGGGCGCGCGGCCGCACCGGGTGCTCGGCCAAGGCGCGGGCGTAGAAGCCGGTGTGCCAGGTCGGATTGCCCTTCAGCCCGGCCAGGCGGAAGATCCGCCAGGTGGCGTGGTAGCAGAAGCACTCCGGGGTGCACTGGCGGCGGGCGGCGGCCAGGGCGCCACTGATGCTCAGCACCCGCACGCACGCGGCCTGGCTCACGCGCCCGCATCCTTCTCGATCGTTTTCGCGGCGGGGGCGGCGGTGGAGGCGATGAGGTGGATCATCCGCGCCACGCCCCGGTAGGGATCGCACCGCCCGGCCTCCCATTCGGCCTGCAGAATCTGGTCGAAGCCCTCAGGCACCGGGATCTCACCCAGGTGGTCGGTGAAAACGCGCACCCCGTACCAGGCGACCACGCCGACGCCGAGATCGCTCAACAGCTCGTGGAGGTCGGCGACGGTGTGCGCGCGAGTGCGCACCCCCAGGTTGCCGACCTCGGTGCGGGCACGCATCATCTCCAGCGCGTCGGCCCAACGGCCTTCCAGGGCCGGGCGCATGGCCAGCGCGTCGGCGTTCTTGGTCAGCACCGAGATCAGGCCACCCGGCCGGGCCGCGGCGACCACCGCGGTCAGCAGCGGCACCGGGTCCTCCAGGTACATCAGCACCCCGTGGCAGCACACGAGGTCGAAGTCACCGCCGGCGAGCTCGGCCGCGTCCTCACCGCGGCCCTCGATGAGCGTGATGCGGGCCCGGACCGGCTCGGGCTCACCGGCCAGGCGTTGGCGGGCGCGCTCCAGCATGCCGGCGTCCGGATCCAGCACGCTCACCCGGTGACCGGCCCGGGCCAGCTGGGCGGCCTGATGGCCGTCGCCGCCCCCGACGTCCAGCACCCGCTGACCCTGGCCGGGCAGGTGGGCCAGCAGGGCGCGGGCGACCAGCGCGTGACGCAGCGCGCCGCGCAGAGTGGCGCCGTGGCGGGCATAGGCCGCCGACAGGTCACCGTCGGGCAGCCAGGTGTTGGCGCTCATGACGCAGGAGCCTCCTTAACGGTGGACGGATCATCCAGCAGGTCAGCGAACAGGTGCGAGTGCTCGACGACAAGCCGGGTCGACAGGTAGCGCTCGCGCAGCAGCTCGGCCAGCGCCCGCCCGGCCGGGCCCTCGGGCAGATGGCCGTCGCGGATGGTGCGGCGCAGCGCGAGCAGGCGCGGCAGCCACGCTTCGAGGACACCCACGTCCATGGTGTGGCGGCCGAACCAGGCGGCCAGCCGGTTCGCGGTCATGATCTCCCACACGGCCACGTCCTGCACCCCCTCCGGGCCGACGGTGGCCACCAGGTGCGGCAGCCGCCGCACCCGCGCGCTCGGCAGGATGGGCGGCAGCGGGCTGGTCACGCACACGCCGGGCACGCCGCGCCGGCGCCGTACGGCGCGCAGGTGCTCGGCGAAGACCAGCGCCAGCCCGATCTGCGCGGCGTCGGCCGCCTCGGGCACCACGGTGACGGCCTGCACCCAGGAACGGCGCGCCACGGCCAGCGCGGCGCGCACCGCCGCCACCGCATCACGCCGCACGTACCAGATACGCCGGCCGTCCGCGCTGGCCACCACCCCGGGAACCAGCAGCGCGGCATCAGCGGCGGTGAAGCACCGCTCCATCGCCGCGCCGCTCACCGGGCCGCTTTCGGGCCGAAGCGGGCGTAGTAGCGCTCCAGCAGCCCGCACGATTCCAGGACCCGGTCGGTGGCGGCCACGTTGTGCCCGGGGGCGAAGCCGGGATCGGGGGCGGCCAGGGTGGCCGCGCCGACCAGCAGCGCGGCCAGCACCAGATCGGCGTACTTGTTGGGCAGGGACTCGGCGTGGTGGAAGTTGATCGGCAAACCGTCACCGACCAGGACGGCGCTGGCGCCAGAAGCCAGGCGCAGCCGGGTGCCGACGATCCCGGCGTCGACGACCTCACGGGCCTCGGCGGCGAGTTCAGAAACAGCGAATTCACGATCCCGGCTGGTGACCGAGACCAGATAGCAGTCCCGCTCCAGCGCATCAGCGTGCTCCCCGCGCACGCTGGTGCGCCCGGTGCTGCCGACGATCAGTAGCGGCCGGTGGGTGCGCAGCAGCGCACTCAGGCACCGGCCGGTGACGAACCCGCGCTCGTGCGCAGCGATCAACCGCACGAGCTGCTCGTCATGGACGGCCACCTGCATCCGCCGGCTCCGCAGGACCTCAGCCAGCTGCTCGCCGATCCGCCCGTATCCGATCACCAGCGCGGCCTGGCCCTCGAACTTCTCCTGCGGCAGCAGCGCCAGCACGTTGCGGACGGCGGCATCGGCGATGCCGTAGGACTCGATCGTGGCTTTCGTCCGGGACTCGGCCACCGAGAAGATCGGCAGCGGCAGGTCGGTGCCCCACGGCTCCAGCCGGGTGATGCCCGAGGTCGTCTGCTCGACTAGGCCGCAAAACGCCGAGACCAGATCGGGGCGCTGGCCTAGCAGCACCGGCAGGGTGTAGCCGCCGTCGTCGATCAGCAGACCCCGGCGCCCGAGTGTGCCGGCGCGCCGGGCATGGTCGGCCAGCGCCTCGGCTGAGCGGGTCCACGGCCACACCGCGATGCCTTCTGCGGCCAGGTGCGCATCCACCCGATGGGTGAGCCGGTAGCGGTAGCCCTTGTCCAGCACGGTGATGGCTGAGGCCGGCACGCCCATCGCCTGCACGGCCTCGGCCATCACCAAAAAGTCGCTCATGTGGTGGACGGTCAGCACCGGCGCCACCCCGGCCAGGCACGCCGGCGGCACGAAGTGCGGCAGCCCGGCCGTCAACGGCATCTGCGCCCGCAGCGCCCGCATCTCGCGGGTGGTGAACGGCACCCGCTGCACCGCCCGCAAGATCGCCTGCACCTGCTTTGGGGCCAGCCCAGCGTGCTCCTCCAGCACCAGCGCGACGGTGAGCGCGCCGGGTGCGGCGGCCTTGGCCTCCAGCGGCCGCCCGCCACTCAACCGTGCCCGTGCCCCGCCGCCCAGGCGCAGCAGCCGCTGCGCGCCGCCGCCGCTGACGTGCTCCACACTGGCGACGGCGCCGAGCGCGTCGATGATCGCGGCGAAAACGACCGGCAGGTCGGCTCCCTCCCCCTGCAGCTCCACCACCGCCACCTCGCACGTGGGCGCCTGCGGGTGGCCGGGCCTCACGCCGAGGGGACCGGACGCGGCTACGACGCTTCTCACGAGCAGCTCCTTACCGAGGACGGGCGGGGCGCCGCCGAGACGGACGCCGATGACCTTGCATGCGCGTCGAACGCTTCGATGAGGTTTCGCAGGCAGGCAGCCGCCCGCTTGGTGCTCTGTTCGCCATCGAGGGGCACGAGATCTCCCGCAAAAAGGGATGGGGCGTGGACGGCGGACTCCTCAGGCGGCCGGAGCTCCTCTGCCCGAGCCGGGCAGCACCGCCAGGACACGACCCACGACCAGCTCGTCATCCGCCATCGGCGGATCCGCCGCCGCGACGCCGCACCGGGGCGCGCCCTCACGTGAGCGACGTTGCCGCTCAGGGGCACCGGGAGCGCGGCGCTCGCGCACCGGGACGACCAGCTCAGCCCAGACGATCTTCCCATTCGGGCAGTCGTCGATTCCCCACTCGGTGCTGTAGGCGTCCACCAGCGCCAGACCGCGACCGCTTTGGGCGATGTCCTCGATGTCGGGCGGCATCGACACCTGCGACGGGGTCGAGGTCGGCAAAGCCGCCTCGCCGTCCCATACCTCCAGCCGCACCCGCGTGCGGGTGCGGCGAACGCGCATCCACACCACGGGCACGAGCTCGGCGAGGCCGCAAGCATTTTCGCCAGCCGGGCCGCTGATCGCCTTGACCGCGTTGGTGACCAGCTCAGAGATCACCAGCGCCGCGTTGTCGGCCAGCTGAGGCAGCTGCCATCCGTCCAGGGCTCCGCGCACCAGCTCCCGCGCCCGCGGGACCGCCTCAGGACGCGCGGCCAGCGACAACTCCTTCAACGGCCCGGCATACGGGCCAAACGGTGAGCGCATGGGGACAACCTGCTCTTCCAGGGCGGGCCAGCATGAAGGGGTACCTGTTCAGCGGCGAGGGCACCACTGCGGCCGGGAACCGGCCATAGCCGTAGGACGAACCAGGCGGGGAACCACCACCACCGGCCGGCCACCTCACCAGCTCGATAGTCGCCGGGCGGTTGCTCAGGCGGTGGTGACGACATCTCTGCCCTCACCTTTGATCGGCCGGGAGGCAGGTGAGACCTGGGCGGCGATCCGGCGCGCGATGTCGAGCATGTTGGGGCTCGGGGCGCTCTCGGCGGAGCGCCCCGGTTCGGTGCCCCAATAGAAGACCTCGGCGGTGTAGCCCGTCCACACAAGTACCTTCCCGCTGACCAGTAGGTAGGGCTGGCCGTCCTGTCGGAGGGATTCCGCGGGGATCTTGTGGTCGGTGAGCAGTTCCTGGAGCTGGTCGAGGGCGAGGGTGGACTTGCCCCATCCGCTGAGCTTCTGGAGTTGTTCGTTCGCAGCGGTTCCCGGTGGCGGGAAGAACATGCCGGTTGGTCCTCTCGTGCGGTGAGAGCGGGTGAAGGAGACGGGCGGCCCCGGGGGTCTTCCGGCGACGGATGCCGGTGATCATCCCGGGGCCGCGCCTCTGGCGGCCGCCCGGCGGTCGGGCATACGGGGCGTGAGCCACGGCCGACACGGAGCCCGCCAGAGCTGAAGGTCAGATAGGTAAACCTCCGGAGGGCTCCAGGAGCATCTGCAGGTACTCCCGCTGCTGCCGCAGCCGCGGGTCCTGGTCGAACAGCGCCGCCAGGAGATCAGCGGCACCGGTCGGGTCGGCCGAAGAGTGCAAGACCATGCCACCGGCGGTGAACCAGAGGAACAGCATCGGGACGCTCCAGACGAGCAGGCCCGGCGCGAGACTCAGCGTGGGGCGGCCGTCGGCTGTCACCATGACGTCGGCGTCCTCCGTGTGGATACCTCTCTTCGCCAGAGCGTTGCGTAGGAGTGTCAGGCTCTCAGCGGTTGTGCTGGCCGGAGTCGTCTCGTGGATCATGATCACCTCCTGAGCGTCCGTGCGTAGAGGATCGGAAGTGCGTGAGCGGGATATCCCTACAGTTCCAGCTCAACTACTCAAGGTCACGGGCGATGGTGTCCATATCTTTTGGACGCCACGCAGCCCAACTACCTGCGGAAACGGCGTCCTACCGGGCGCGGTTTGGACAGCCTGTCCCCGATGGGGCCGGTGACAGCGGGTCGCAGCCGGTTACCGTGATGCCAGATGCCACCGCCACAGGGAGCGGCCGATGCCACCACGTGCCAAGCCCGGCGCCAAAGCCGAACGTGAGGCTCTGCGCGAACGGATGCAGCGCGCCGGATGCAGCCGGGCTGAAATCGTCGTCGAGATGCGGGCCCGCTGGCGAATGCGGCCCCGCGAAGCGTGGCGCCACGCCCACGGGTGGACCCTCCAGCAGGTCGCCGACCGGGTGGATGCGGCCGCCGCTGCCCGTCCTAGTAGCGCGCTGGCCTGTGACGCCTCTCTGGTCGGCAAATGGGAGCGTTGGCCGGACCGGGCCGGGCGTCGGCCCACGCTACGGGTGCTCACCCTGCTGGCCGACATCTACGGGTGCGCAGTGGAGGACCTCCTGGATCTGGAGGACCGGCTGGAGTTCCCGCCTGAGGAACTCCTCCTTCTGCAGCGGCCTGAACCGCCCGCCGAATCTCCGTCCGTCCCAGCCGAGATCGAACCGAAGAGCACACCGCAGGCCGGGCCTGAGCTGGTGCGTGCCGCGGCGGCGGAGTCCGCCGCGTGGGCAGCCTGGGCCGAAACCACGAACGTCGGAGATTTCGCGCTGGAGCAACTGCTCGCCGATACCCGCATGCTGGCCACCGCCTACCTCAGCGAGGATCCGCTGATAGTGTTCGGCCAGGCTCGTCGACTACGTGACCAGGTGTTCGCTCTGCTGGAGGGCCACCAGTCCCCGCGGCAGTCCATCGAGCTGTACGCCGTGGCCGGATACCTGTGCGCGTTGCTGGCATGGATCAGCTCTGACCTGGGTCAGGTGCGGGGCGCTGACACTCAAGGCCGGACGGCCTGGCTCTGCGCGGAGCTCGCCGGGAGCAACGAGCTGCGGGCGTGGGTGCTGTCCACTCGCAGCAAGGTCGCCATGTGGGACGGGCGGCTGCATGAGGCCATCAACTACGCCCGCCGCGGTGCTACCTACACCTGCCAGGGCAGCGTCGAGGCGATGCTCGCCTCCCAGGAGGCCGACGCCTGGTCCCTGCTGGGCGCGGCCGAGGAGGCCCATGCGGCGGTCCTGCGTGCCGCCGATGCCCATAACCAGATGGCTGGCGCCGACGAGATCGGCGGGCTCTTCACCTGCTCGGAGTTTCGCCGGGCGAACTACGCCTCAGCGGTGCTGCTGCGCATCGGTTCCCCGGACAAGGCACTGCGCCAAGCAGAAGCGGCCTTCGCGCGGCGGGAACCGCATGCCTATGGCACGGCTGCGCAGGTCCGCATCATTCAGGCGGCCGCGCACCTGACACTGCGGCAGCCGGACGGAGCCGCTGAGGCGCTACGTCCGGTCTTCGCGCTCCCTCCGCAGCAGCGGCTGGAGCCGGTGACTCGCCGAGTGCAAGAGCTAGGTGCCGCTCTGGCGCGCTCCGCCGTGGCCGACAGCACGCCGGCGGCCGGCTTGCAGACGGCGATTCAGGAGTGGTGCCTGCAGTCGGCTCCGCGAGTGATTGCCCTCTCGCGGGCAGAAGAAGCGATCTGATGGGAGGACCATATGAGCGATGAACAGCGGATGGCGGATCACTGGTGGTGGCGGCCTGGCTGGAAGCAGGGGCGCCGCTTCTATACCTGGCACATGACCTTCGACGACGCGCCGGACGTACACCGGATCGCCGAGCAGTACCGCCAGGGTCTGAAGGATGTGGCGGGACTGGACCTGGTGCCGGACCGGTGGTTGCACTTGACCATGCAAGGTCTCGGGTTCGTCGATGAGGTATCCGAGGACGACGTGCGAGCGATCGTCGCCGCGGCCACAATCCGCCTGGCCGCCATCCCCGCGTTCGAGCTGAAGCTCGACCGGCCGCAGATCACTCCTGAGGCGATCCGCTGGGAAGGAACTCCGACTGCGCCGGCCGCCGCCGTGCGATCCGCGGTCCGCGAGGCGATCGGCGAGGTATGGGAGCAGGTCCCCGAACCGGCTGACGGTTTCGCCCCGCACGTGACGATCGCCTACAGCAACGCAGTCGGGCCCACCGCACCGGTCGCAGCTGCCCTGGACGCAGTCGGTGCTGCTCCGGCGCTGGCTCAGATCCGCAGTGCGGAGTTGATCGTGCTGGGCCGGGACCGGCGCATGTACGAGTGGGAGACCTACGCCACCGTACCGCTGTCACCGGGCAGGTGACCGAGCAGGGGAAAGGCTAGTGGGGCCTCCCAGCCACCGGACCCCTACTCCTTGACGACTTCCCCTGCCGACTGTTAAAAGCCAGACCGTGGAGAGGGGGGCGCGTTGCCGTACCGGGGCCTGATCCTGGACTTCGCCGGCGTGATGACGGTTCCCCTGCGGGAGTCCATCCACACCTGGTGTCGCAGCGAGGGCCTGCCCGTCAACGCTTGGGCGAACGCACTGGCCGACCACCCCGCGGGCCGGGCCCTGTATGTGGAGCTGGAGCTGGGGCGGATGACCCAGGCGGCGTGGAACACCGCCACCGCGGAGCTTCTGGGGGTGGCGGCGGACAACCTCATGGGGCGCGCCCACGCCGCGGTGTGCGCTGAACCGTCGATGGTCGAGCTCGCCCGCCAGGCGCGCCGGGCCGGCCTCGCGGTTGCGCTGCTGTCGAACTCCTACGGCCGTGACCCGTACGACCCCTACACCGCCACCGGCGTGTGGGACCTGTTCGACCACCACGTGATCAGCGAAGCCGAAGGCGTCGCCAAGCCGGACCCGAGGATCTACCGGCTGACCCTGGAGCGCATGGGCCTGGCGGCCGACGAGTGCGTGTTCGTCGACGACCACCCGGCCAACCTCCTCCCGGCCCGGACGCTGGGCATCGAGACCGTCCTGGCGGACGGGCCCGGCACCGCCCGTCGGGTGGCTGCCCTGCTGGGACTGCCGCTCCCCTCCGTCGCCCCTTGATCGCCCGCCTGGGCACCGGCGCCCAGCACCCGGGGCAGAGCAGCGGCCAGATCGGGTTCGCGCTGCGGGCCGACCAGTGGGGCCAGGGCCTCGGCGGTGATGTCGTACGGCTGCTACTGCCAACGAGGCGTCGGCCCGGGTGATGGGCCGGGCCGGAATGGTGGAGGAGGGCCGCATCCGCGGACACCTGAAGGTCGGCGGCCGGTGGCGGGACTCGATCGTGCACTCCATCCTGGCCCCCGAGTGGCGTGAGGATGCCCGCTCCGCGTGACAGCCTCAACCTCCGATGGCTACGGTGATCCGCCGCTCCTGTAAGGACGACATGCAGGTGATCGTCGCGGCGGTGACGCGTCGGCACCGTGTGCCAGACCTGAAGGTGAGCGGCCAGGTGGCCTCCTGCGGAGCCCGCCACGTCCTCGACCTCGGGTGCGGCACAGGCAACCTCGCCGCCCTGCTCCGCCGCCGCGCCGCCACCGTGACCGGGCTCGAACCCGACCCCGCGACCGCCCGCATCGCGGCGGAGCACTTCGCCCACGACCCCGCAGTCACCATCGTCCACACCGACTTCGCCGGCCGCGACCCGCAGCGGCGCTGGGACGCCGTCACCCTCGTCGCCGTCCTGCACCACCTCCCGCTGGCGCCCACCCTGCGGGAGCTGCGCGGCTGTCTAACCCCCGGCGGGCGCCTCGTGGTCGTCGGCTGCTACCGGGAGGCCGGGCCCGCCGACCTGATCGCCGCCCTACCGGCCATGGTCGCCAACCCGATCATGGGGCTGATCAAGCACCCGGCCCGCGCCGATGCGCCGCCCTTGCACATGAGGGCACCCACCGCCGATCCGCAGGAGACCCTGACCGACATCCGGGCCGCGGCCGCAAGGGAGCTACCCGGCGCCCGGATCCGGCGCCGCCTGTTCTGGCGGTACACCCTGGTCTATGACGCCCCCGCCGGACGCAGCGGGGCCTGAGCGCCCGCCGGGGTCTGCGAAGGACTCCAACTGCAGACCGCGAACCACCGACGCGGCATCGCCACCGACCACGACGCCTACATCGACGCGGCGAAATACCCCGACGCCATCGCGCTCGCCGCGGCGATGCTCACTCCCGCACGAGAGGGAACCCATGACGGAAAAGATCGTTAAGGACAAAGTGTTGTGCTACATCGTTCGTGACGGACGACTGCTGGTCTTCCGGCACACCGACTTCAGCTACGAAGAGGTCGGAATTCAAGTCCCCGCCGGAAGCATCCGGACGGAGGAGACACCGGAGGACGCCGCCCTTCGCGAGGCACGGGAGGAGACGGGTTTCACCCGATTCAGAATCCTCCGGAAGCTCGGTGAGGTCACCTACGACATCAGCCCCTACCGCTTCGAGATCCAACGCCGCCACGTCTTCCACCTGGAGCTCACCGAGCCCACCCCAGAGCGATGGGCCAGCCAGGAACTCCACGATGGCGAACAGGACCCCACCAACTTCGAGTGCTTCTGGATCCCGCTGGAAGCCGCTCATGTCCTCCAGTCCGGCCAAGGTGCGCTACTCGGGGCGCTCTTCGACTGACCGCACGCGATGACCGCCCGAATCGCCAAACTCGCGACTGAGCAAGATCCAATGGCGGAGCCTGCCCTGCCCGACGGGCACATGCCTGCCCCTCACGGGCGCGCTTCGCCACGTGAAATTCCTCATCCCAGGTCACGGCACTGGCGCTGAAGACGATCCCCTGGCACAAGACAGCCGCCGCAGTTTCGGCCAGGACGCGATGACCCCGTCGTCATCGGCCAGCGAAAGGCACCTCGCACGTCACGCCCGCCCTGGCGTTCGGCGCGCCGGGCGCTGGCTACGTCACTGACTTCGAGAGCCAGATGTCGACGACTTCGAGGGCCACTTGG
>NZ_JBEZNH010000059.1:0-46479 GCF_040653115.1 Streptosporangium sp. NPDC048047
CGGGGGGTCACCGCCGGGGGTCCCCGGCCCCCCGCGCGGGTCGCCGGCCGGGCGGCCGGGGAACCGCCGGCGTGGGGACGCTGATCTTCCGACATGGTGGCCGCCGTCCGGAATCAATGCGTTACAGGGGGTGCACACCAGGTTCCTGGAAGGACGACGTCCCGGCAACCGGAACGCGGCGAACGGCGTGACCCGTTGGAACCACCGGGGCCACGCGCGCGTACGGCCCGGCGCGTGGTGCGCCGGGCCGTACGTATGCGGTGCCGCCGGGCCTTCAGGCCCGGTTGGCGATGGCGGTGATGAGCGGCTGGACCAGCCGGGCCGCCAGCGGGCCGAACGCCGCGAGGATGAGCACGTAGGCCGCGGCCAGCGGGCCGAGGTCCGGATGGACCCCCGCCGAGACCGCGAGACCCGCGATCACGATGTTGAACTCACCGCGCGGGATGAGCGCGATGCCCGCCCGCGCCCGGCCGGCCCGGGCGATCCCCGCCCGCCGCGCGGCGTAGAAGCCGGTGAGCAACTTGGTGATCATGCTGACCAGCGCGAGCAGCGCCGCCAGCCCCGCGACCGGGCCCATCTTGGTCGGGTCGGTCTGCAACCCGAAGAAGACGAAGAACACCGCGGCGAACAGGTCGCGCAGCGGGCTCAGCAACGCCTGGGCGTCGTGGGCCAGCTCCCCGGACAGCGCGATGCCGACCAGGAAGGCGCCGACCGCGGCCGACACCTGGAGCTGCTGCGCCACCCCGGCGACCAGCAGCGCCAGTCCGACGACCTTCAGCATCAGCACCTCGGAGTTGGGGCTGGAGACGAAGGACTCGATGAACCGGCCGAAGCGCAGCGCCACCAGCAGGACGACGCTGACCGTGCCCAGGGCGATCGCCACGGTCACCGCGCCGGCGGCGAGGGTCAGCCCGGCGAGCATCGCGGTGAGGACCGGCAGGTAGATCGCCATGGTGAGGTCCTCGAAGACCAGCAGCGACAGCACCACCGGGGTCTCGCGGTTACCGATCCACCCCAGGTCCGACAGGACCTTGGCGGTGATGCCGGATGAGGTGGCGTAGGTCACGCCGGCCATGGCGAGCGCCGCGACCGGGCCCCAGCCCAGCAGCAGCGCGCAGATCGCGCCCGGCGCGGCGTTGAGCACCAGGTCGACGAGGCCGGCCGGGGCGTTGCCCTTGAGGCTCGTCAGGAGCTCGTCGGCGTTGTACTCCAGGCCGAGGGTGAGCAGCAGCAGGATGACGCCGAGTTCGGCGCCGACCGAGATGAACTCCTCGCTGGTGGCCAGGGGCAGGATGCCGCCCTGGCCGAACGCCAGTCCGGCGAGGAGGTAGAGCGGGATGGGAGAGATGCCGACGCGCAGGGCCAGCGCGCCGAGGATGCCGAGTCCGAGGAGGACGGCGCCCAGTTCGAGGAAAAGGATCGCGATGTCGTGCACCCGGTGGCCTATCCGTTGGTGAGGATGTCGGCGACGGCGGAGGTGCTCTCGGGGCTGCCCACCACGACGATCACGTCGTCGGCGGCGAGCCCGAACTCGGGCCCGGGGCTGGCGAAGACCTGGCCCCCGCGGACCACGGCCACGACGGAGGCGCCGGTGCGGGTGCGGACCCGTGCGTCCCCCATGGGCCGCCCGACGTACGGCGTGCCGGCCAGGACGGGGAGCTGGAGGCTGACCAGGCCCTCGACCTCACGGTGCAGGGCGTTGAGACGCTGGACGATGCGCGGGGCGCCGAGCAGCTCGCACAGCGCGTCGGCCTCCTCGTCGTTGAGTTTCACGGTCTCGCATGCCCGGTCGGGGTCGTGTTTGTCGTATATGACCAGGTCGCGGCGTCCCGTCCGGTGGGAGACGACCCCGACCCGGCGCCCCGACCGCGTGGTGAACTCATGCCGCAAACCGATTCCGGGCAGCGCCGTCTGCTCGACCTCCACCGTTCCCAACCCTTCGCTTGTTCAGGAAAATGTCTGATTTTCGCAACGAACCTATCGGCTGAGGCGTTCCCCGGCCTAACCTGCGGGCCCGCCCGGGAGAGACACGCCGGAGAAGGGCGGGGAGACGGGAGCGCGTGGCCCGGCGGGGAGCCTCCGGAGGCCCGTACGGGAGCGCGGACGGGGCGTGGGACGGGGCCGGTCGGAGGGCCGTACGGGAGCGCGGACGGGGCCGGTCGGAGGGCCGTACGGGAGCGCGGGTGGGGCGGGGGACGGGGTGGCGAGGCCGTACGGGCACGAGGGTGGATCGCGGGACGGGGCGGCGGGAGGGTCGTGCGGGAACGCGGACGGGGCGGCCGGAAGTCGCATGGGAGTCCCCGGACAGGGGAGTCTCATCCCATGTCCGAAGACCGCCCGTACGACATCGTGCTCCTCGGCGCCACCGGCTTCACCGGTGGCCTCACCGCCGAATACCTCGCCCGCCACGCCGGTCCCGGCGTCCGCTGGGCCGTCGCCGGCCGCGACCGCGCCAAGCTCGAAGCGCTCGCCGAGCGCCTCGGCCTGCCCGGACTGCCGCTGCTGCACGCCGACGCCACCGACCCCGTCTCGCTCGCCGGCGTCGCCCGCCGGACCAGGGTCGTCGCCACCACGGTCGGCCCGTTCACCCTGTACGGCGAGCGCCTGGTGGCCGCCTGCGCCGAGGCGGGCACCCACTACGCCGACATCACCGGCGAACCGGAGTTCGTCGACCTGATGTACCTCCGTCACCACGACCGGGCGCGGCGGACCGGCGCGAAGCTCGTGCACGCCTGCGGGTTCGACTCCGTCCCGCACGACCTGGGCGCCTACTTCACCGTCGGACTGCTCCCCGAGGGCGTGCCGATCGAGGTGGACGGGTTCGTCCGGGCCGGCGGCAGGCCGTCCGGCGGCACCCTCGCCTCCGCGCTCCTGGTGCTCTCCCGCGCCCGCCGTACGAGTGAGACCGCGCTGGCCCGCCGCCGGATCGAGGAACGCCCTGCGGACCGCCGCGCCCGGGGCCGCGCCGGGACGCTCCGCAACGTCGGCGGCTGGGCGCTGCCGCTGCCCACGCTCGACCCGCAGATCATCGCCCGCTCGGCCCGCGCGCTGGAACGCTACGGCCCCGACTTCACCTACCGCCACCACGTCGCCGTCCGGCGGCTGCCCACCGCGCTCGGCCTCGCCGCGGGCGCAGGGGCCCTCGCCGCGCTCGCCCAGGTGCCCCCGGCCCGCTCCTGGCTGGCGGGCCGGATCGCCGTGGGCGACGGCCCCACCCCCGAGCAGCGGGCCGAGGGCTGGTTCAAGGTCACCTTCCTCGGCCGGGGCGGCGGCGAGCGCGTCGTCACCGAGGTCGCGGGCGGCGACCCCGGCTACGACGAGACCGCCAAGATGCTCGCCGAGTCGGCCCTGTGCCTGGCCTTCGACGACCTGCCCGAGGCGGCGGGCCAGCTCACCCCGGCCGCGGCGATGGGCGACGCGCTGACCGACCGGCTGCGCCGCGCGGGCATCACGTTCCGGGTGCTGAGCGACTCACGCGCCTGACCCGCCCCGCTGGGCCGTACGGTTTCGGGTGGGACCGTACGGCCCGGCCGGGCGGGGTCGTACGGCGCGTCCGGCCGGACGGAACATGATCGCGTGACGCGCCGCCCTCCGGCACGCGGACGATGATCGGTCTCCGCGTTCCCCCTACACTGCCGGGCATGGCATGCCGCATCACCGAATTGGTCATCGACGCCGCCGACCCCGAGCGGCTCGCCGCGTTCTGGAGCGAGGTCCTCGGCTACGCCGAACTCGGCCGGGACGACGACGGAAGCATCGAGATCGGACCGCCCGGTGCCGGCAACGGCGGACCGCAGCCCACTCTCCTCTTCAGCCCCAGCGACGACCCGCGGCCCGGGAAGCTCCGGCTGCACATCGACGTCAACCCCACCGACCGTGACCAGGACGCCGAACTGGAGCGGCTGCTCGCCCTCGGCGCCAGGCCCGCCGACGTCGGCCA
This sequence comes from Streptosporangium sp. NPDC048047, assembly GCF_040653115.1. NCBI lineage: Bacteria > Bacillati > Actinomycetota > Actinomycetes > Streptosporangiales > Streptosporangiaceae > Streptosporangium > Streptosporangium sp. NPDC048047. Next base: position 3,941 of record NZ_JBEZNH010000059.1, read on the forward strand.
GACCGGAGCCGAGAGCTGGCACGTCCTGGCAGACCCGGAGGGCAACGAGTTCTGCCTCCTGCGCACCCGGGTCCAGCCGCTCTGAGATCCAGGGCCCGGCCGAGCCGTACGGTGACCATGTGTGAGGCGCCCTCCCGGCCGGTCGGCCCCGGGCGAGGGTGAGCCTGCGCCCGGCTGCCGGACGGTGGGGCCCGCCCGGGACGGACGACGCCCCTGCCGGTCCTCTCCTGGAAGTCCCGGAGCGGACCGTCCGGTCAATGGTCGGCGTAACGGGCGGCGAGAGCGCGGGACGTCTCGGCGAGGCGGGCACGCAGCTCGGGCGGTCCCAGGACCTCGGCGTCCGCACCGAGCGCGAGGAACGTCCGGTGGGCGTGGTCGAGCGACTCGATGGGCAGCGTCGCGCGGATCCAGCCGTCCGGCTCGGCGGCCCCGGTGGCGGCCAGCGCACGGGCCGCCGCGCCGTCGAGGCCCGCCGCGCCGCGCGGGGAGAGGCGGACGACCGCCTCTCCCCGGTGCAGGCGGGCGTGGAAGTCCTCCTGATGGCGCCGCCAGTGGGCGGCCAGATCGAAGCCCTCGGGCGGCGAGCACTCCTCCTCCAGCACGGTCAGCTCCAGGATCTGGTCCACCCGGTAGGTGCGCGGCTCCGCGCCGGGGTCCGCCGCCGCGACGACGTACCAGCGGCCCGCCTTGAGCACCAGGCCGTACGGCGCCAGCCGCCGCTCGACGTCGGTCGGCTCCTTCCAGCGGCGGTAGCGGACCTCCAGCATCCGGCCCTGCCACACCGCGTCCGCGACCCGCGGCAGGAACCGGAGATCGTCGTCGTCGGCGTACCAGCCGGGCGCGTCGAGGTGGAAGCGGGCCCGCATCCGGTCGGCCTGCCCGCGCAGCTCCGGCGGCAGGGCCGCGCGCAACTTGAGCTGCGCGGCCGCGAGGTCCTGTCCGAGCCCGAGCTGGGCGGCGGGCCCGGGGACGCCGGCCAGGAACAGCGCCTCCGCCTCGGCGGCGTTGAGCCCGGTGAGGCGGAGGCGGTAGCCGGCCAGCAGCCGGTATCCGCCCGAGTGCCCGGCGTCCCCGTAGAGCGGCACGCCCGCCGCGTGCAGCGCCTCCACGTCGCGGTAGACGGTGCGCACCGACACCTCCAGCTCCCCGGCGAGCTGGGCGGCGGTCATCCGGCCCCGGGCCTGGAGCAGCAGGATGATCGAAAGAAGGCGGCTCGACTTCACTGCCACAAGATGTCAGGGGAGCGGCCCTATGGTCCAGCGGTACCGGGGCGGAGACCTCGACGCCCCCTTCCCGAAGACACCACAGGAGACCGTTCGTGAACGACTTCGACTTCCTCATCGGCACCTGGGACGTCGCCAACCGGCGGCGCACGGACTTCCTCGACGCGGCGAGCGAGTGGGAGGAGTTCCCGGCGGTCAGCCACGCCTCCCGGCACTTCGACGGCGGAGCGAACTTCGACGAGATCGAGTTCCCGGATCAGGGCTCCGCCGGGCTGACCCTGCGGCTGTACGACCCCGCGACCGGGCAGTGGTCGCTGTACTGGGCGAGCAAGCGCACCGGCACGCTCTTCCCCCCGGTCGTCGGCCGCTTCTCCGGCGGCCGGGGCGAGTTCTACGGCGACGACACCTACGAGGGCACGCCCATCCGGGCGCGTTTCATCTGGTCGGACATCACCGGGGACTCCGCCCGCTGGGAGCAGGCGTTCTCCGTGGACGGGGAGAAGACCTGGCTGACCAACTGGACCATGGTGTTCACCCGCCGCTGACCTCCCGCGGCGCCCGGGGCCGCCCCGGGCGTCCCCGCCGCGGTGAGGACGTCAGCCGAGCCGTACGGTGACCGTGTGCGAGGCGCCCTCCCGGCCGGCCAGCCGGCCCCAGGTGAGGACGAGCCTCCGCCCGGTCGCCGCGGCGGTCAGCAGCGGGTGGCCGACCGGCACCGCCGCCACCGGCCGTTCCCAGGTCACGGTCAGCTCCTCCAGGTCGCGCCGGGGGTCGGAGACGGTCAGCGTCGCCGTGCCGTCGCCGCGTTCCCTGACGAGCACCGAGCACGGGGCCGAGGCGGTCAGCGGCCCCGCGGTCCCGCCGTTCCAGAAGGTGACGGCGGTGAGGCCCAGCGACGGCACGTGGACGCCCTGCCGGCGGCGGTCGTTGGCGAGCACGCGCACCCAGCCGGGATCGGCGGCGCGGGCCCGCGTCACGGCCCGGCTCGCCCCCGGCATCAGCAGATAGAGGTAGCCGGCCGAGACGGGATCGACGCCGTGGTCCAGCCAGAGCGTCACGTAGCTCCTGGTCACCGCGACTCCGGCTGCGGCGCCTCCGGCCGCGCGTCCGGCGGCCGGCCGTTCCGGGACGGCCGCCGCCGAGGGCCCTCCGTCCGCGGGGGTCGCCGCGCGTCCGGCCGGCGGCCGCCCCGGGACGGCCGTGCGCTCCTCGCGGAGCGTGCGCAGCCGGGCGCAGGGCAGCACGTAGCCGCCGTGCCCCTCGAGGTGGGCCCAGCCCGCCGTACGGTCCACGGTGAGGCGTGCGGCGGTCCGGCGGTTGTCCACGACGGTCTCCACCGGAACGCCGTCCGAGCAGCCGATCCCGGCGCCCAGGCAGACCACGGCGTCGTCGAGGAAGAACCACGACTTGAACGCCTCCATCGTGCTCTCCAGGCCGGTCAGGTGCTGGCCGGCCGCCGCGTACCGGCCGTCGGTCGCGCCGCCCGCCCAGCGGACCGGCGGGCGGGTGTCGCCCCACGCCGCGCCCGCGCCGTCGGCCGGCCGCCGGGTGGAGACCGTCGTGCCGGGCAGGCGGCAGGGGTCCACGGTGTCCCAGAAGGAGTCGGAGTACTGGTCGCCGTGGCCCTCGGCCCACCAGTAGAGCATCCCGGAGCCGGTGTGCCAGCCGCGGAGGTTCTCGCCGTTGCCGTGCTCGTAGTGGCCGATCCGGTCCGAGGCCATGCTGAGCCCCGCGCACCAGCCCCGGCCCCGGTGGACGGCGCGGGCGCTCGCCGGGAACAGCCGGTGCCCGGCGGGCTCGGCGGCGGCGGGGACCCCGTCGTCGTCGAGGAGCGAGGCGAGCCGGGCGTGGAAGCCCAGGTCCTCGCGTTCGGCCGCCCGCCGCATGGGCCGGACGGTGTCACGCAGCGCCCACCCCTTGACCAGGCTCCGCCAGCGGGCCCGTTCGGCGGGGGAGGCCGTCTCGCCCAGCAGCAGGATCGCCGCGGCGATCGCGCGCCCCCGGGCGTGGTCACCGTACGGCCCGCGGCCGACGGCGCGCCCGCTGACGAGGTCCATGCAGAGGCCGTCGTGGACGAACGGCGCGAACGACCTCTCCACCGCGTCGAGGACGACCTGCCGGGCCGGGTCGGTGACCTCCCACGGTGAACCGCGCAGCACCGCGAACAGGGCCGCGAGCCCCGACAGCAGCGACGCCCCGTAGGTGCCCTGGTAGGGGACCCAGGTGTGCTGGATGAACGAGCCGTCGCGGTGGAACCCGTCGCCCTCGGTGACGTGGGGGAAGACCGGCGACAGCGCCGCGACGGCCCGCGCGGTCCCGCCCGGGTCGGCGGCGAGGACGGCGCGCAGCAGCCGCACCGTGCACAGGTCGACCCGGTTCGCCCCGGTGCTCGTCCCGTCGTAGTCGTCCAGGACGGACTCGGGCGCGAAGTGGTCCACCGCCGCGAGCAGCGCCGCGGCCCGCTGCCGCCCCAGGTGGGGGTCTGTGAGCAGCGCCGCGTCGAGGAGCGCCCGCGGGACGCCGATCCGCCAGTGCCACCAGTTGCCGGTCGCCTCGGCGCCCGCCGCGTACACCCGTCGCCGGTAGTGGTCCACGCCGTCGGCGACGGCCCCGGCGAGGCCCGCGTCTCCGGTCAGGCCGGTCCCGGGCAGCGCGTACGCGCGGGCCATGGCCCGCAGCCGGGCCGGGGTGGCGGTGAAGGAGGGGAACGGCAGGCCGGGCCAGAGCGACGACGCGCCGGGGCGCATGGAGTCCCGGTGCCGCGCCGCCGCCGCGCCCAGCTCAGCCAGCCGGCTGCGGTACGGCTCGGCCTCCGCGTCGAACCCCGACCCCGCCGTGACATCCCGCCAGGCGCGGCGCAGTGCGGCGAAGGGGTCGCCTTCCGGGCCCGGATCTCCCGGCCGCGCGTCGTCCCGGGTTCCGGCCGGGCGCTCGGTCCGGCGTTCGGTCCACGGGTGTTCGGCCGGGGGCAGGACCAGCGCCCCGGCCGCGACGGTCCCGCCGAGGCGGAGCAGTGACCTCCGGGAGTATCCGATCATGCCGGTCATGTCGGGATTATCACGCGTGAAGCCCGCCGCGTGACCGGAACGGCGCGGAGACGGCCGTGCCGGTCCGGCGCCGGTGATGAGACGGTCGTTCCGGCCCGGCGCCGGCGGTGCAGCCGGTCCGGCGCCGACGGCGTGGACGGTCCGGTGCCGGGGACGGCCGTGCCCGCCCGGCGGGAGGGCCGGGCGGGCACGGGGCGGCGTCGCGGCGCCCGGACGACACCGCGCCGGGGCCTTCCGGGAGGTCAGCCCGTGGGCGTGTGAACCTCTCTCAGCAGGCGCGATCTCCACGGGCACCAGTAGCCGCCGGGCAGGAACGCGCCGCCCGCCTCGTCGAGGTGGTCCTCGACGTACCGTGGCGAGGCGTCGCACACCTCGATCGCGGCCTGGAAGAACGAGGTCGCGGCCGGGTCGAGGGTGAAGCTCCAGCCCGGGTTGTAGGGCGCGGGACGCTTGACGATCCTGCTCAGGACGTGGGTGCGGTCCTGCTGCGCGCCGCTCAGGATGTCCCGGGCCTCCTTGATCTTGGCGGGGTCGCTGAGCTTGAAAATGAACGTGTCGGGGGCCGGCGGGTAGTCGAACTCGAAGTAGGCGTCGCCATCGTCGGCGCGCGGGCTCACGGTGTCGGCCTGCTCCGCCACGGCGGGCTGGGCGAGGGCGAGCATCGCGATCGCCGCGAGGGCTCCGATCCTGGTGGTGATGGTGCGTCGCATGGCAGCTCCGGGGCTGTCGGGCCGCGTCCACGGCCGTTCGCCACGCAATGTAACAGTAAAGTGACTAAGAGTCACTGATGTGAGGCGGTGCAACGCCACGACGGCCCACACGGAGCCGGGACCAAAGGGATCGCCCGCGATCCCGGCGGGCCGTCGCCGCGGCACGCAGACCGTGCCGAATCGGGGAACTCAGGCGGATGGGCGGCCTTCGAGCGGATTGGCGGCGATCCGCCCGGCGACGTCGTTCCTGACCGACTCGGCGGCGGCGCTGTCCGGCTTGCGCCTCGCCTGGTCCTCGAAGCACGCCAGGAACTCCGCGCCGAATCCCAGCCGGGGATGGCGGGCGAGCGTCTCCGCCCTGGCGTCCGCGGGGAACTCCTCCGGCCGCCGCCCGGACACGTCCCAGCTCGTGGCGACCTGGAGCAGGTGGGACTCGGGGTCGGCCGACGGGGCCACGTCGTCGCGCATGTGCAGGACGATGATCTCGGCGGCCCTGCCGGCCCGCTCCGCCGGCCAGCCGGCCGCCACACCGAAGACCCAGGCCAGCTGCCCTCCCGCCTCCTCGAACGGCAGTCTGTGGCTGTCGAAGGCCTCGGTCAGCCCGATGTCGTGGAGCAGCGCCGAAACGTAGTAGAGCTCGTCGTCGAAGGCGATCCCGTGCGCCGCGCCGTACATCGCCCCCCACAGGTAGGAGCGGACGGAGTGGTTGAGCAGCGCGGGCGAGCAGAAGCGGGTGGCCACCGACAGGGCCGCCGCGGCGGCGGGAGTCTCCGGAAACATGGGTCCACCTTCTCATCGGGCCGTCGGGCCCTCGGCGTCGGACGCCGTATCCACGCCGGGGACGGTACCCGACGCGGGGGCCGAGCCCGCGCCGCCGCGCCCGGCGGACGACCCTACCTCGGCGGATCGTCGACCTTGAGCCTGTCTCCCGTGTCGGAGACGAAGACGACCAGCAGCTTCGCCGGTCGCGTCCGGCTGGTGTTCTCCGTGAGCAGATGGTGGGCGCCCGGCTGCTCGACCCAGTTCTCGCCCGCGTGATACGTGCGTGCCGGCTCGCCGCCGAGCCTGCTGCGCACGGTGCCCTCGATCACGTAGGCGTAGACGAAGGCGTCGCCGTGGCGATGCGGCGCCGCGCGTGCGGCGGGCGGGAAGCTCACGATCGCCGAAGTGAACGTCTTGCCCTCGACGTTGGGAAGCGCCTGCTCCAACAGAGGCGACAGCGTCTCGGACGGCGGCTGCGAGACCACGGCGGCCACGGGCGTCCTGCCGGTCACAGGCTCCGCCACGGGCACCCGGCCCGTCACGCGCTCCGCCGTGGGCGCGCACGCGACGGACGCGGCCACCGCGCCGACGGCCAGAAGACCGCCGGCGAACCGTACTCGGATCATGACCTCTCCTGTTCCACCGGGGCCTTTCGGGCACGCCGGGTGATCGCGAGGCGTCCCGGACTCCGCCCCACGCGGCCGGCGCGGTCCGGGGGCCGGTCCGGAGAAGTGACGGTTACCCTGTCCAGACGTTCCGAAGGTCAACCACGGGTGGATTCAAAGCCTTGGTGATGGTCCGCCCAAAAGCGGCCGAGCCCGTACGGCCCCGCCGGTCAATCACCTTCGGTGACCCGGATGATCGTCCTGCCGGGGGTGCGGTGGACGGGCGCGAACGCGGAGGGCGCCTCGGCGAGCGTCCGCACGGCTCCGATGATCGGGCGGAGCCGTCCGTCCCGGACCCGTAGCGCCAGGTCCGCGAGCCGGGCACGATCGGGCTCGACGACGAAGAAGACCGCCCGCCCGTCACGGGGCCGGACCGCGGGCGGCGAGACGACGGTGACGAGCGTGCCGCCGGCGCGCACCAGCGCGGCCGAGCGGTCCAGGACGTCACCGCCGATCACGTCGAACACCACGTCGGCCTGACCGGCGTCCTCAAGGGCATCGGCCTGCAGGTCCAGGAAGACGTCCACGCCGAGGTCGCGCGCCGTGTCCCTGTCGCCGGCCCTGCCTGTGCCGATCACCCGGGCTCCCGCCTCCCGGGCGAGCTGCGCCGCGACGGAACCGACGCCGCCCGCGACGCCGTGGATCAGTGCGGTCCGCCCGGCGGTCAGGCGGCCGTGGTCGAACAGTCCCTGCCACGCGGTCAGTCCCGAGACCGGCAGCGCGGCTGCCACCGTGTGGCCGACATCGGCCGGCAGCGGCGCGAGGTTGCGGGCCTCCACCGCCACGTACTCGGCCAGCGAGCCGTTGCGGGCCCAGTCGGTCAGCCCGAACACCCGCTGGCCGACGGACAGGCCGGTCGTTCCGTATCCCAGCTCGGCGACGACGCCCGACACCTCGTGCCCGGGCACGCTGGGCGTCCGGTCGCGGCCGGCGCGGTCGGACCACGTCGCAGGCCAGTCGAGCTCCCCGGGGGTGAACCCCGCGGCGTGCACCCGGACGACGACGTCGTTCTCGGCGGCGTGCGGGTACGGCTCCTCCGTCAGGGAGAGCCCGGCCAGACCGGCGGCGCGGTCCCGGACGGTGACGGCCTGCATGACGGGTCCTCGCTCACGGTGGAGAGATCGAACAGGACGAACGTACAGGCGTTCTCCTCCTCGGCGTGCCCGACACGATGTGACACACCGATCCGTCTGAAAGCCCGCCGCGCCCCGGCGTCCCCCGGTCCGGCGGTACGGCCGCCGGACCGGGGGACGCCCGGACCGTGGCGCCGGGCCCCGGCGGGCGCGCGGCCGCGAACCCTTGCGGGTCCCGGACCCTTCCGCTGGGATCGCCCTGAAGAACCGGTGGAACCGGCAGCGAGCCGGTGGAGCCGGCCGAAGGAAGGGGACGAAGTTGTCCGAACCATCAGAGACCATTACCGGCGACCCGTTCGGTGACCGCAGCCCGACCAGTCACGAACGGATGACCGGCCAGCCCTGGGACGCGTCGTACCACGACGGCCCCGCGCCCTGGGACATCGAACGGCCGCAGCCGGCCGTGGTGCGCCTGGCGGCCGAGGGCGGATTCGCCGGAACGGTGCTCGACGTGGGCTGCGGGACCGGTGAGAACGCCCTGCACGTCGCCGCCCTGGGACTGCCGGTCCTGGGCGTCGACGTGGCGGAGACGGCACTGGCGATCGCCCGGGAGAGGGCGGCGGACCGCGGGATCGACGCCGAGTTCGCCACGGCCGACGCCTTCCGGCTGGAGCGTCTGGGACGCAGGTTCGACACGGTGCTGGACTGCGGTCTGTTCCACACCTTCGACGCCGCCGAGCGACCCGGGTACGCGGCGAGCCTGGCGTCGGTGACCGGGCACGGCGGCACCCTGTACGTGCTCTGCTTCGGCGACGGCCCCGGCGCCGGCCCGCACCCCGTCGGCCGGGAGGAGCTGGAGGCGGCGTTCGAGCCCGGCGGCGGATGGGACGTCGTCGCCGTCGAGCCGGACCGGATCCAGACGAGGTACCACGACGACGGCGCGCCGGCATGGCTCGCGACGATCAGGCGGATCTAGGTCGTGGGCCCGGCCGCCGCCGGGCGGGGCCTGCGCGGAAGCGGGCTCCGATCAATAGGCTGCTCCCATGCCGACCGGTCCGCGCCCGTATGACGTCGCCTTCCCGAGCGGGGAGGTGACGCTGGCCGGTTCGCTGACGGTCCCCGAACGGGGCGGGGAGGCGGCGGGTGTGGTCATGGTCGGCGGGTCCGGGCCGTCGGACCGGGACAACGACGTCTACTTCCCCCCGATCCGGCGGCACCTGGCCGACACCGGCATCGCGGTGCTGTCCTACGACAAACGCGGCGTCGGCGGATCGTCCGGCGAGTGGCGCGACGCGACCATCGGGGACCTGGCCGCCGACGCGGCCGCCGCGCTGGACTTCCTGCGCGCGACGCCCGGCGTACGCGCCGGCGCGGTGGGGCTGTTCGGTCACAGCGAGGGCGGCTGGGTCGTCCTGCGCGCCGCCGCGGTCCGGGACGACCTGCCCTGGGTGATCACCAACAGCTGCCCCGCCACCACCCCCGCGGTCCAGGAGCGCCACGCCCTGACCGGCGCCCTGCGGCGGGCGGGAGCGGACGCGCGGGACACCGGCCGGACCCTGGCCCTGTACGACCACCTCGTCGAAGCGGGCCGGGCCGGCGCGGACTTCGCCACGGCGGCGGGACTCGTCGGCTCGGCCGGGCCGTCCCCCGCGTTCGCCTCCTACTGGGCCGAGGTGGACGAGCGCCTCTGGAGGTTCCTCAGGCGGAAGCAGGACCACGACCCCGTCCCGGACGCGGAGCGCCTGCGCTGCCCGCATCTGGCGATCTTCGGTGGCGCCGACGAGCTGGTCCCCGTCGCCGAGAGCGTCCGCCTGTTCGGCGACGCGGCGTGCCGCCTGGACCGTCATCCCCGGGCGCGGCTGACCGTGGAGGTGTTCCCCGGAGCCGACCACCGCGTCCAGACGGACGGCGAGGGTCTCCTGGCGTCCTGCTACCTCACCATCCTGGCCCGATGGATCGGGCAGCACACGCCCATGACTCCCACGCCGTGACCTGACCGGGACCGCCGGGGCGGCCGGCGGCGGGTCGCCGCCCCGACCGAGAGGTAGAGGTGGGGTGAGGTCCCCGGGAAATGTCAGTCCGGCGATCTAGCATGGCGCACCGGCTGTGAGACGCGAACCGACCTCGGGAGACGACCGACGAACGACACCGGGCCGCAGACGGCGGGCGGAAAGGTGCTCTGGCACTTCACGATGTCCGGACCCGGGCGAGGATGTCACGGTCGCACACCAGACCTGTATCACTCGTAACTTTGAATAATTCGTGTGTGTCGAGGTAGGTTGCGACTATGACCGCATCTCAGCCCCTGACCACCGCAGAGGAGCTGCGTGGCGTCGGCCTGCGGGTGACGGCCGCTCGTGTCGCGCTACTCGAGACGGTCCGTGACGGCGATCACCTCGATGTCGAGGCGATCGCCTCAGGAGTGCGTGCGCGGGTCGGCCACATCTCGCTTCAAGCCGTGTACGAAGCCCTGCACGCGCTCACCGCCGCCGGGCTCACCCGCCGCATCGAACCGCCAGGCAGCCCGGCCCTGTACGAGGGGCGGGTCGGCGACAACCACCACCACATCGTCTGCCGATCGTGCGGTGTAGTCGCCGACGTCGACTGCGCGGTCGGAGAGGCGCCCTGTCTGACCGCATCCGACGACCATGGCTTCTCGATCGTCGAGGCCGAGGTCATTTACTGGGGCGAGTGCCCCGCCTGTTCCACCGCCAGCTGATCCGAAAGGATTCCCATGACCGAGAACGACGGCACGCAGGGCGGCTGCCCGGTCGCGCACGACTCCGTGACCGCGCACGGCAGTGAGAGCGAGAACCCGGCGATCGACTCGCCGGCTCCGAAGACGGGAGGTCGTCCGCGCACGAGCCGGGACTGGTGGCCGAACCAGCTCGACCTGTCGATGCTGCGCGCGCACTCGTCCAAGAGCAACCCGCTGGGAGCGGACTTCTCCTACGCCAGGGAGTTCGGGAAGCTCGACGTCGAAGCCCTCAAACGCGACATCACCGAGGTGCTCACCACCTCGCAGGACTGGTGGCCGGCCGACTTCGGCCACTACGGCGGCCTGATGATCCGGATGAGCTGGCACGCGGCGGGCACCTACCGTATCCATGACGGTCGCGGCGGGGCGGGTGACGGCTCCCAGCGGTTCGCCCCGCTCAACAGCTGGCCGGACAACGCCAACCTCGACAAGGCCCGCCGCCTGTTGTGGCCGGTCAAGCAGAAGTACGGTCAGCAGATCTCCTGGGCCGACCTGCTCGTCCTGGCCGGCAACGTCGCCCTGGAGTCGATGGGGTTCAAGACCTTCGGCTTCGGTTTCGGCCGCGAGGACATCTGGGAGCCAGAGGAGATCTTCTGGGGTCCTGAGGACGCCTGGCTCGGCGACGAACGCTACACCGACGACAAGACGATGACACCCGACGTCGGCGCGACCGAGATGGGGCTCATCTACGTCAACCCGGAGGGCCCTCGCGGCAACGCGGACCCGGTCGCGGCGGCACATTTCATCCGTGAGACCTTCGCACGGATGGCGATGAACGACGAGGAGACGGTCGCCCTCATCGCCGGTGGCCACACCTTCGGCAAGACCCATGGTGCGGGCATCGCGGACGACCACGTGGGTCCGGAGCCCGAGGCCGCGTCGCTGGAGGCGCAAGGGCTCGGCTGGCTGAGCACGTACGGCACCGGCAAGGGCGCCGACACGATCACGAGCGGTCTCGAGGTGACGTGGACCGACCGGCCGACGCAGTGGAGCAACCGTTTCTTCGAGATCCTCTTCGGTCACGAGTGGGAACTCACCACGAGTCCCGGCGGCGCGAAGCAGTGGGTCGCGAAGGACGCCGAGGAGATCATCCCGGACCCGTTCGACCCGGCGAAGAAGCACAGGCCGACGATGCTCACCACCGACCTGTCGCTGCGCGTCGACCCGGAGTACCAGAAGATCTCCCGCCGCTTCCTGGAGAACCCCGACGAGTTCGCCCAGGCCTTCGCCAAGGCCTGGTACAAGCTGCTGCACCGTGACATGGGCCCGGTCAGCCGCTTCCTCGGCCCCTGGGTCCCCGAGCCCCAGCTGTGGCAGGACCCCGTTCCGGCCGTCGACCACGAACTCGTCAGTGACGGCGACGTCGCCTCGCTGAAGGCGAAGATCCTGGAGTCCGGCCTCACCACCGCCCAACTGGTCTCCACCGCCTGGGCCTCCGCCGCCAGCTTCCGCGCCACCGACAAGCGTGGCGGCGCCAACGGCGCCAGGATCCGTCTGGAGCCGCAGCGGAGCTGGGAGGTCAATCAGCCCCGGCAGCTCGCGACGGTCCTGGACCGCCTTGAGGGCATCCAGCGTGAATTCAACCAGGGCGGCGGCGCGAAGATCTCGCTCGCCGACCTGATCGTGCTGGCCGGCTCGGCCGCCGTCGAGAAGGCCGCCCGTGAGGCGGGCGTACCGGTGACGGTGCCGTTCCGCCCAGGCCGCACCGACGCCGCCCAGGAGCAGACCGACGTCGAGTCCTTCCGCGTCCTCGAACCGCGCGCCGACGGGTTCCGCAACTACGTGCGTTCCGGCGAGAAGACCCCTCCGGAGGTGCTCCTGGTCGACCGTGCTTACATGCTCAACCTCACTCCGCCGGAGATGACCGTCCTCATCGGCGGCCTGCGCTCCCTCGGCACCAACTTCGGGGGCACCCGGCACGGAGTTCTCACTGACCGGCCCGGCGTGCTCACCAACGACTTCTTCGCCAACCTGCTCTCTCCGGGCACCCGGTGGAAGGTCTCGGAGTCCGAGGAGAACGTGTACGAGATCCGTGATGTGACCACCGATGCGGTGAAGTGGACCGCCACCGCGGTCGACCTCGTCTTCGGCTCCAACTCCCAGCTACGAGCCCTCGCGGAGGTCTACGCCTCCCAGGATGCCCGGGAGAGGTTCGTGACCGACTTCGTCGCGGCCTGGACCAAGGTGATGGAACTCGACCGCTTCGACCTCGCCTGAACCGCGGGAAAAGGCCGCTCTCCGATCTCCGGAGAGCGGCCTTTTCCACGTCGTGGTCCAGCGCCACGTCCCGATCGCCCGGCATCGGCCGTGGAAGCCGGCTCGTCGGACCCTCCTTCGTGCCTCGCCGTGAGGTCAGGGGGAGGGGCGCCCCTCGGGAGCGCGGCGGTCGGCCAGGACGTCGAAGAGGGCCACCGCCAGCGTCACCGCCACGAACCCGATGGTGACGTACAGGGCGTGCCGGAACGCCGTGGCGTAGTCGCCGTGGGAGGAGGCCACCTGGGTGAAGAAGGCCGAGCCGACCACGGCGATGCCGACGGCGGTGCCGATGCGCTGCCCGGTCTGCAGCACGCCGCCCGCGCTCCCGGCGTGGGCCACCGGCACCTCCGACAGGGTGAGCGTCTGGTTGGGGGAGATCACCAGGCCGCTGCCCACGCCGGCGACCAGCAGCGGCACCGCGAGCGCCCAGGCCACGTGCTGACCGGGCACCAGCCGTACGGCGATCTCCACGGCGACGAGGCCGACGCCGACCAGCGTCAGGCCCACCGCCACCAGCGGGCGGCCGATCCGGGTGACGATCCGGCCGCCGAACACCGAGGCCGCGGCCGACCCCGCCGCGAACGGCGTGCTGGCCAGGCCCGCCGCCAGCGGCGAGTAGTGCAGGCCCTCCTGCAGGTAGATGGTCAGGATGAAGAAGATCGCGGTGAAGCCCGCGAAGTAGAGCGCCGCGATCAGGGAGCCGAGGCCGTAGGAGCGCCTGCGGAACAGCGCCAGGTCGACGACCGGCTCACCGCGCCGGGCGTACCGGCGCTCCCAGGCCACGAAGGCGCCGATCACCGCGATCCCGGCGGCCGGCAGCACCCACTTCACCGCGCCCTGCCACTCCTGGCCCTCCACCAGCGGCAGCAGGATCAGCACCACGCCGATGCCCAGCAGCAGCACGCCGACCGGGTCCATGCTCTTGCGCGGCCGTTTCTCCGCCGGTTTGGGGATGTAGCGGTAGGCCAGGACGATGGCGAGGACGCCGATCGGCACGTTGACGTCGAAGACGTAGCGCCAGCCGTCCTGCTCGCCGCCGAGGCGGATGATCACTCCGCCGAGCATCGGGCCGATCGCCGTCGAGATGCCGATGGTGGCGCCCAGCAGCCCGAACGCCCTGCCCCGCTCGGCGCCCCGGAAGAGCTGCTGGATGAGCCCGCTGACCTGCGGATTGATCAGCCCGCCCGCGAGTCCCTGGATGAGGCGGGCGACGACCAGCCAGGTCGAGTTCTGCGCGATGCCCGCGGCGGCGCTGGCCAGGGTGAACAGGGCGACGCCGAAGGCGAAGGCGTTGCGCCGGCCGTACATGTCGCCGAACCGCCCGGCGGGCACCAGGATCAGCCCGAAGGTCAGCGCGTAGCCGGAGACCACCCACTGCAGGTCGCTCTGCGGGGCTTCGAGACCGGTGCGGATGGCGGGCAGGGCGACGTTGACGATGCTGACGTCCAGCAGCGTCATGAAACCCGCCACCAGACAGACGATCAGCGCCTTCCAGCGGCGCGGGTCGGCCGCCTGGTCGTCCTGCGCGGTCGAGGTGCCTCTCTGCCGGGCCCCGGCGCTCACAGGACCGGAAGCCGGCGGGTGCCGGTCCGTCCAGCGCCGTGCCGGGTTCCGAGCGGCGTCCGCCGCGGGGTGGGAGTCATCGTTACCGCCTCGTTCTCTCCGTCGGGGAGCGCTTTTCCGCTGTCCAGGAGCGCGTACCTACCCCTTTTCGTCAGGTCATTCACCATATCGACCGTCACCATACCGACCGTACGGACCGAGGCGGAGGATCCGCGGACGGGGGAGATCCACGGGCGGGGAAGAGACGGGGGAGATCCACGGGTGGGGGAGAGGAGAGACGGGTACGGCGGGCGGCCGTGGGGCCGCCCGCCGTACCGGGTCGCGGAGCCGTCAGCCGGTCAGGTCCGCTGCCACAGCGCCGGGACGTTCGGCGGCTCCCAGCCGGGCACCGAGGTGTGCCCCTGCAGGCACCGGTAGGTGACGCCGTCGTAGGTCACCGTGTCGCCCACGGCGTAGGAGGTCCAGGGCGCCCAGGTGCCGCCACCCTGGCCGTCGCCGCCGACGGTGAGGGTGAGGCGCGCCGTGTGGTCGGCGTTCGCCCCGTCGGCGGTGAGGGTGACCGTGTACGTCCCCGCCAGGGTGGCCGCCGAGGTGGCGACCGTGACGGTGGTGGACTGGCCGGAGCTGATGGAGGCGGGGCTGAAGGACGCGGTCGCCCCGGAGGGCAGGCCCGAGGCGCTCAACGTGACGTTCTGCGCGCTCCCGGAGGTGACCTGGGTGGACAGCGTCGCGGTCGCCGAGCCGCCGGGCTGCACCGTCACCGAGGACGGGTTCACCGTGACCGAGAAGTCGTTCCCGGGCGGGTTGGAGGTGCAGGACGGCTCACCGCTCTGCACCGGGACGTTGACCGCGGACCAGGCGGCCTTGACCGCGTCGACCTCGGCGCAGCCGCCGGGGAAGAGCTGCCGGGCCGCGGCCACGGTGGCGGCGCGGGCCTTGGCGTGCGTCCACGGGACGGTCTTGCTGTTCAGCCCGGCCATGAAGATCTGCCCGGCCTTCTGGACGCCGATGCCGGTCAGGGCGGACGGCCCGGAGCAGACGGGGCTGGACGGCTTGCCCGGCGGGTTCGTGCCCTCGGCGAGCAGGTAGAACCAGTGGTTCTGCGGGCCGGCCGCCGCGTGCACCTCGGTGTTCGGGATGGACGAGCTGTAGCAGTTCGGGTCACCCAGCGCGCCCGGGTTGTACATGTTGCGGATCGGGCCGTTGCCGACGAGGTTGACCTCCTCGCCGACCGTGTAGTCCGGCGGGTCGGCGGAGTTGGCGGCGAAGTGCTCGGTCAGCGCGCCGAAGATGTCGCCGGTCGACTCGTTCAGGCCGCCGGCCTCGTTGCCGCTGCCCGCGCCGCCGGACCCGGAGAACTGGAAGATCGCGTGGCCGAACTCGTGGGCCACCACGTCCATCGGCGTGGCCTGCTGGGTGCCGGCCTGGTTGCGCCCGAAGTTGGTGTAGGAGCCGTTCCAGTAGGCGTTGACGTCGGTCAGCCCGACCCGGGCCGGGAACGCGCCGCCCGAGCCGTTGAACCCGTTGCGGCCCAGCCAGGAGCGCAGCATGTCCCACTCCCGCTGGGCGGCGTACAGCGCGTCCACGCAGGCGGTCTCCAGGTCGGTGCCGCGCCCGTTGCCCCAGGAGTCGTCGGGGCCGGTGTAGGCGGAGCCGTTCTGCCCGCCGCAGCGCAGGCCCGGCCGGGTGCCGTCGGTCATCGAGTAGGAGCCGCCGGAGCCGGAGGTCTGGAGGGTCACCGGGTTGCCGTTGTAGAAGCCGTTGCCGGTGCCGGCGCGCACGTCGTCGTAGGATTCGACGACCGAGCCGTCCCTGGCGTCCACGAAGACGTGCAGCACGCTCGGGACGCCGTCCGCGGTGGCGCCGGTGACCACGACCTCCCACGCCGTGCGGGGGCGCGGCCCGGCGGCGTGGACGACGAGCCGGGGCGTGTCCGTGCCCTCCACGGACGACATCAGGCCGCGGGCGGTGGCGGCCGCGGCGTCGGCGCCGACCTTGCTCGTCACGTCCACCTTGATCTCGGTCCGCTGCCCGGAGACCACGGACCCGACCCGCTCTCCCGTGCCGTCGGTGGCGACGATCACGTCGCCGCCGTAGACCGGCAGGCCGCGGTGGGTGCGAGCGTAGGTGAGGTACTGCAGGCCGCGGGTCCCGCTGACGGTCCTGGACAGGGTGAAGGCGTCGTCGGGGCTCTTGAACAGCGCGCCGGACCTGGCGGCGAGGGCGTCCGCGGCGCTGGCGGCCGCGCGCCTGCGCGCCTCGGGGCCGGGCGGCGCGAACGCCGGAGGGTCGGCGGGCGCGGTGCGGGCGGCGGGGACCGCCTGCGCCGCGGTGGCGGGGGAGGCTGGGGCCGCGGCGTGCGCCGCCGGGCCCGTGGTCATGGCGGCGGCCGCCAGTACGGCGACCGCGCCCAGTCTGGCCTTGGAATTCACGCGGGGTGACTCCTTCTCGGTTTCCCCTGGGGGGTGGAGGGACGCGAGGAGCCCGGGACGCCCGGTGGCGGACCCCGTGAGGGAGCCCGCCGGGAGGCGTTCCGACGGTTCGGGCTGGACCAAAACTGACATCGCCGCGGCGGGCGGAGTACCCCACGAAATTCCATAACCCGGCCATATGGGGAGGGCACGGTGACGAGGCCGGGGGTCCCGGGTGGGCCCGGTGGATCGCGGGGTCTCAGGTCGGCGGGGCCGTAGGTCTCGGGTGGGCCCGATGGGTTGCGGGGTCTCAGGTCGGCGGGGCCGAGGGCCCGGATGAGTCCGGCGGATTCCGAGGTCTCAGGTCAGCGAGGCGAGGGGGCCGTGGCGGTCCAGCCACGCCGCGTAGACCGGGGAGCGGCCCACCCCGGCCCAGTAGGCGGCGGTGACCGCCTGGACCAGCGAGGCGGAGTGCGGGGCCACCGGACCCCGCTCGGTCCACCCGATCATGTGACGGAAACGCAGCGGGGTCCCGGCGAGGGGCCGGATGGCGATCCCGGGGTAGCCCTTGCTCGTCGCCTGGAACATCCCCACGCACCTGGCCGAGGCGATGAGGTCGAGGGCGAGGCCGAGGTCGGCGGAGTAGGCGACCTGCGGCGCGAAGCCCTGTCCGGCGCAGGCGGCCCAGAAGTGCTCCCGGTGCCCCGTCTCGGCCAGCGCGTGCAGGCTCCAGTCCTCGGCCGCGAGGTCGCGCAGCGCGATCTCCTCACGCCGGGCGAGCGGGTGGGACTCGGCCAGTCCCACGAAGATCGGCTCGACGGCGACGCCCGCGTACCGGACGCCCGGGGGCGGCGACAGCTCGTGCCCCGGGTAGTCGCCGAGGGTGGCCAGCTCCAGCCGCTCGGACGCGAGCAGCCCCGGGAGGAGGTCCATGGCCTCCTCGGTGCGGACGACGACGTCGGCGCCCGGCAGCAGCTCGCCGAGGCACTTGATCACGTTGATCGCCAGGTGGCTGGACATGCAGCCCACCCGGACCGTGACCCGCTCGGCGGCCTGCCCGGCGTAGCGCATGCCGTCCCGGCGCAGCTCGTCGAAGGCCGGCAGCAGCGAGCGCGAGCGCACCAGCACCCAGGAGCCGAGCTGGGTGGGCCGGGCTCCGTCCCGGCCCCGCTCGAACAGCGGCCCGCCGAACATCCGCTCGATGCGCCGCAGCTGCGTGGCGAGCGCCGGCTGGGACATCTTCAGCGCGGTCGCCGCCTTGGAGATGCTGCCCGAATCGGCTATCGCGCAGATCGCGCGCAGATGACGTACTTCCAGGTCCACAACGGCAGGTTAATAGTAAACAACCTTTCCGGTAAGCCCTTCGGTGGAAACGGCCGGAAAAGGCCCGCCGAGCAGGGCGTCCCCGCGGTGGCTCAACCGTCGGCGGGCCGGACACGCGGGCTGCGGAGCCCGTAGGGAGGCAGCTCCAGCGAGCAGACCGTCCCCGCCGCTCCGCTCGTCCCCGCCGCTTCGGCCGTCCTCGCCGCAGGCGGTGCCGCACCACGTCGCGAGTGTCGGGCAGCAGATCCAGGTCGGCCTCGAACGCCTTCTCCGCGCCGACCGTGACGCATTCGAACGGCATCGCCCCGCCGTCGGGGTCGAGCAGCCTCTCCGGGATCACCGAGGAGGGCCGGCCGGTCGCTCCGGATGGGGGCGAGGGTCGGTCAGCGGACGTGGGCGGCGATGGCGCGGGCGCACACGACGGACTCGGTGCGCGTCGTGTCCACCTCCACGTCGTAGCGCACGCCGTCATGGACGATCCGCGCCTGCGACGCGGCCATCCCGATGACCCGGTCACCGCGCGCGATCTCCCGCCCGGCGGCGACCTCGCCCTCGCACCGCACCCCGGCCCACAGGACCTCGATGCCGTCCAGGACGTCCAGCCAGCGCCGCTGGGACGCCGCACCACCGAGGAGGACCTCGTCGAGGATTATCCGTGCGCCCTTCCGGGCCATCGTGGCGATGCCCGCCGCCCACGCGCTCTCCAGCTCCCGGAACGCCGGTCCGACGTTCACCCCGCCGTCCGGGGTGAGCTCGATGCCCGCCGCCGAGGTCCGCATGGACGCGGGCATCGCCTCGATCAGCGAGTCCACCCCGAAGGTCAGCCACGGGTGCGGCAGCACCGCCTGCAGGCACCTGGCGATCCCGGACTTCCCGGAGCTGGAACCGCCGTTGAGAATGATCATCTGTGTCGTCACCGGGTCACGGTAGAGGAGGCGGGCCGGGGCCGAAAACGGTTTTCCGGCCCGACGGCGAGGCGGACGGGGCGGACAGGGCGGGCCGTACGCGTGGTGGCCCGGGAGGGGTCGCGTGTACGGCGTCCCGGAAACGGGGGACCCGGCGGCGGCGTCAAGGGGAGGCGCGCCACCGGGTCCGTCGCGGCCCGTCGGTCAGACCCGCCGGAGGGTCCAGGTCTGCTCGCCATCGCCGAAGGGGATGAGCCTGACGGGGGTGTCCTCGCCTTCACTGGTCATGTAGAAGGACGAGCCCAGGGCGATGACGACCCGGTCACCACCGGCGTCGGCGACGGTCCACGTCATGTCCGGGCCGGAACCGCAGGGCGCGGTGCCGACGAACGGCGGATAGATGCGCAGCCGGCTCATGGCCAGGCAGTTCTCCGTGCCGGCCTGCTTGATGACGTAGCCGTCCCCGTCCTCGGAGGAGATCAGCTCCCACGAGGTGTCGCACTCGCCGGTCCGCACCGTGGCGGAGGGTTCGCCGCCGCTCCACAGGCACTTCCCGCTCGCGTCGACGATCTGGTAGACGGCCGCCGCCGAGGACGCCAGGGCGGGGGCCGCCGGAGCGGCGGAGGCGACCGCGGTCAGGACGGCGGCGGCGAGGGAGAGGCGGACGCGCATGGGTGATCCCCTTCCGATCGGTGACTCTGGGTAATGAATGGTTACACAGAGTTCCAAGCGATGGGAGGCCGTGGCCGCTCGCGGCCTGTCCGGATCAGGACGTCGTCCCGCCTCGGGTCCCCGTTCGTCAGTGATGGTGGGCGTGGGCGACGGCGTGCCCCCGGCCGCGGGCGATCATCCAGCGGTTGACCGGCACCGTCACCACGAAGGCCAGGGCCAGGGAGAAGGCCAGCGACGCCCAGAACAGCACGGTGGTCAGACCGGCGTCCATGGCCCCGGGGACGGCGACCATCACGGTGTTGTCGATGATCTCCATGACCAGGATGGAGACGGTGTCGGCGGCCAGGGCCACCTTCAGCGCCTGCCGGAGGGTCAGCCCGGCCCGGAGCATGCCGCGCATGGTGAGCGCGTAGCCGAAGACGAAGGCCAGCGCGACCGACAGTGCCACGACGGCGCCCGAGTGCAGCCCGGCCGCGGTCCCGATGACCATGCCCAGGACCTCGCCGATGGCGCATCCGGTCAGGCAGTGCAGCGTCGCCTGTACGGCGGTGCGCCAGGAGGCGTCACCGTGGGCGCGGCCGTGGTCGTGGGGCCCTCCCCGGGCGCCGTCGTGCCCGCCGGTGGAGACGTCCGCGTGGTCGTGGGTGTCACCGTGGGGGTGCGCGCCGTCACCATGGCCGGTGTGGTCTGTGCGGTCCATACTCCTCGCCACTTCCCTTCCTCCCTGATCGCGAACCGTCCGGCCCGCCCTCCAAGGAACCGGATACCCCCTCCAGGTATTCCGGCGATATGGGGGACGACGCGGCGGCGTTCCGGGAGACGCATGGGACGCGGCCGTCGCGGATCCGGCCCGGACCCCACCGGACACGGCCGGACGCCGCCGGATCCCTCAGCCGGAGGCGTGCTGCCAGTAGGGGTCGCGGTAGAGCACCACCGAAGGCCCGCGCAGCAGCTCGTCGGGGGCCGAGACCAGGATGAGCTCGCCCTCCGCCTCCAGGCGGCGCAGGATCTCCCGGACCCGCGGGCCAACCGGCAGACGGCCCACGGGAAGGCCCAGGGCGTCGCGGACGGCGTCGGCCACCTGCGACAGGCGGAACGGCTCCCTCATCGGCGCGATGATCGTGCGGACGACCTCGGGGGTGATCATCCTCTCGGCCTCGGCGTAGGCGAGGTTCCAGGTGACCTGGACCTTACGGCGGCCGGTGCCGGCGCAGGCCGTGCACGTCTGCGAGTAGCCCGGCACGATGTCCTCGGTGGTGGAGCCCAGGCAGGCGGTGCACTGCTTCGTCTCCAGGGCGTGCAGCTCGGCCGCGGCCCGGTCGGGAAGCCGTTTCCCGCAGAAGCAGAGATAGGTCCGGTAGCCGCCCCCGACCAGGGCGAGATCGTCGGCGTCCTCGGGAATCTCGTTCCACGTCGCGGTGATCGTGTGCTTTTCCATGGTCGTGTGACTCTACCGATCCCGGCCCCGCACCCGCCCGTTCCCGGCGTCGTGCCGCCCGCGGAACCCGCGCGGGACCGGCTCCGCGCCCGCCCGGGGCCCGGCCCCGCGCCGCCCGCCGCGCGTCCCCGTCAGGCCGCCGGCGTGACGGGGACCAGCCGCATCGGCGCGCTCCAGAGCCACTCCTCGGTGACGTAGGCGCCGGTCAGCAGGGTCATCAGCGCCAGGATCCGCTCCGCGGAGGTGGAGGGGTGCGCGCCGCAGTCGCCGAAGTGGCACATCCACAGCTCCAGCGGGCTGTCGTCGCTGAGCTGGTCGTAGACCGAGGGCCGTCCGACGTTGAACCCGTCGCGCCAGATGTCCACAGAGGAGCCGCAGTCGGGGAAGGCCCCGGCCAGCACGCCGCCCCCGGTGGTGACCATCCGGGCGACGCCGTCCCGCACCGGCAGGGAGCCCTCGGGCTGGGCGAGCACCACCCCGCCGCCGGGCGGGCAGGCCACCCGCAGCACCTCGCCGTCGCGGGCCCGCTCCGCCTCCCGCAGCGCGCCGGCCGCCATCGGAGGGCACAGACCGGGGGAGGACCCCAGCCGCCGGACGACCTCCTCCTCGCTCACCCCGCCCACGAAGGCCAGGCAGAAGCCCTCGGCGTAGTCCTCGTAGGAGAACATCATCTCGTCGACGGTCTCCTGGAGGTCGCGCAGCCGGTGCCCGATGCGCGGCGCCCCGGGGAGGTCCGCGAACATTCCGGCCAGCTCGGTGAAGAGAGCCTGCACGCCGGGGGAGCGTCCGGCGATGCACGGCCGCCACGGGTCGGCGCCCGCGTCCAGCAGCACCTGCACGGCGTCCTCCTGGCCGTGCCGTACGGCCTCCCACAGCGGGGTCGCGCCGTACCGGTCGGCGGGATCGACCTCGGCGCCCGCGGCGAGCAGCAGCTCGATCACCCGCGTCGCGCCCTCCTGCGCCGCCTGGTGCAGCGGCGTCGAACGCAGCCAGAAGAGCCGCCGGCCGGGATCGAACCCGCCCGCCAGGCGCGCCCTGATCTCCTCCAGGTTCGTGTCACGCCAGACGCCGACGTCCCCGCTCCACTGGTCGTCACTCACGTTCCGATCCCATCTCATCACACTGAAGGATCAAACCAGCCTAAGCCGACATTTTCCGTCGGCGTCCGGATCAGAGGCCCGCCAGGGCCCGGCGGGACAGCCGATCGGCGACGCGGGTGGTCTCCGGGAGACGGTAGGAGGGGGTCAGCGCGAGGACGTTGTGGCAGGCCGTGTCCAGGTCGACGCGGTGACCCACCGAGACGAAGACCGGCTTGACCCCGTCCCGGGTGCGCAGCACGCGGCCGACGACCTCGCCGTCCAGCGTCAGATCACTCGCCGAGCCCCGCTCCGGGCCGGGATCGGCGTAGGAGCCGACGAAGGCCGTCTTGCCGACCCCGATCGCCGGCAGGCCGGTCAGCACGCCCAGGTGGCAGGCCAGGCCGAAACGGCGGGGGTGGGCCAGGCCGTACCCGTCGCACACGACGAGGTCCGGGGTGACGGTCAGGCGGCCCAGGGCGTCGAGGAGGGCGGGCAGTTCCCGGAAGGCCAGCAGGCCCGGGACGTAGTCGAACGCCACGGATCCGCCGACCGCCACCTGCTCGACGACCTCGAGCGTGCCGCCGTCCAGCACCGCCACCGCCGCGGCCAGCCGGTCTCCGGCGTAGGCCACGTCCACCCCGGCCACCAGGGCGGGCCGCCGGGGTCCCGGCCCGGTGAGGTCCAGCAGCGGCCGCAACTCGTCCTGGATCGCCTCGGCCTCGGCGACGGACCGGGGGGGTCGTGTCTTCATGAACCTATGATCGGTATTTTTGTGGCATGGGTGTGTACCGGGGTCGTGTCCAGCGGGTCCTCAGGTGGCCGGTGAAGTCGCTGCGCGGCGAGGAGCTCGGGGAGGCGTTCCTCGACGGGCGCGGCCTGGCCGGGGACCGCGCCTACTCGCTGGTCGACGAGCGCGAGCACCACGGCGGCAAGGTGCTGACCGTGCGGCAGCGCGCCGAGATGCTCCACTGGCGCGGCGCCCTGCTCACGACGGCCGGCGCCGCGACCGGCCCGGACGGCCCCGGTGATCTCGGCGGTCCCGGCGGTACGGCGGGCGGGCCCCTGCTGACCGCCCCCGACGGCACCGTCTGGCACTGGGACGACCCCGGCCTGACCGCCGCCCTGCGGGAGTCCCTGGGCGTCCCGCTGAGCCTGCGCGCCGCCGACGGCCAGCAGGACCGCGGACCGACCGTCCTGGTGACCTGCGAGGCGTCCCGCGCGGCGCTGGAGGAGGAGCTGGGCATGCCGCTGGACGTGCTGCGGTTCCGTCCGAACCTGCACCTCGACCTCGACGCGCCGGCCTTCGCCGAGGAGGACTGGGGCCCGGGGACCTTGATCACCGCGGGAGACGCGGAGCTCACGGTGACCGGCCCCCACACCGGTCCGTGCATCCGCTGCGCCGTGCCGAGCTGGGACCCGCACGGCCGGGAGCGCCGGCCCGAACTGCAGAAGTGGCTGATCGCCGAGCACGCGAACAAGTTCGGCGTCATCATGCGGGTCACCCGTCCCGGCACCGTACGGCGGGACGACCCCGTGACCGCGAGCCCCGCGCCCCCGGAGGCGCGGGAGGGCGAGGACTGAGGACTGAGGCCCCGAGGGAAGCCCCGGCGGTCCCGGCCGCCGGGCCCGACACCGACGGAGACCCGCACCGGATGCGCATCACCCACGAGACCGCCGCGGCTCCCGGTCGCCCGCGCAACGAGGACTTCGTGGTCACCGGCCCCGACTGGGCCGCCGTGCTCGACGGCGCGACCGCCCCGGCCGGCGTCGTCTCCGGCTGCGTGCACGACGTGCCGTGGCTGGTCGCCCGGCTCGGCGGCGCCCTGGCCCACCGGCTCGCGACGGGGTCGCGGGAGAGCCTGCCCGACCTGGTGGCCGCCGTCATCCGGGACACGATGACCGCGCACGGCGACGCCTGCGACCTGACCGGCCCCGACAGCCCCTCGTCGACGATGACGGTCCTGCGGCGGCGCGGCGGCACACTGGACTACCTGGTGCTGTGCGACTCGCCGATCGTGCTGCGGCACACCGGCGGCGCCGTCACCGTGCTCGACGACGACCGCCTCGACCACCTGCCGGGAGGCCGGCCGTACGGCCTGGAGCTGGTCCGCGGCCTGCGCAACCGTCCGGGCGGGTTCTGGGTGGCGTCCGTCGTCCCGGAGGCGGCGTACGAGGCGCGGGCCGGGTCGGTGCCGCTGGCGGACGTGTCGGGCGCGCTGCTGGCCACCGACGGCGTGACCCGCCTGGTCGAGGCGTACGGCTGGACGTGGGAGCGGCTCGTCGCCGTCGCGGACGCCGACGGGCCCGGCCGGCTCATCGCCGAGGTGCGCGCCGCCGAACTGGAGCACGGCGCGCCGCACCCGACCGCCAAGCCCCACGACGACGCCACCGCGATCTGGATGACCTGGTGACGCACTCCGGCCCCTGATCGTGGTTCCGGCGGAGAACGGTCTTGTCGAGAGGGCCTCGCCAACCGGAGAGACCTCCGGCATGGATGCCACCCCTGGCACCGATGCCAGGGGTGGCATGGATGCCCGGCAGACCCCTGGCATGGATGCCACCCAAATAATCCTTATGAAAAATCCTGTGAAGAATCCCTCTCTCTCCGGCGCGGCCGTGCAGCAGGTCATGACGGCCGTCGGCGCGACCGCCGAGGAGGCGAGAGAGATGATCGAGATCATCAGGACGGACAACCCCGGGATCCGGGCGCTCCCGGCTTACCTCACCCGTATGGAGGACAACGGCACCCTGCGTGTCCTTCTGGAACGGGTCCGCGCCGGGGAACGTGCCGTCTCCCGTGTGACGCCGACGCCGCCGCCGTACGCCGAGATCCACGCCTCCCAGGCGATCCAAGCCGTTCCGGTGCAGCGCGACGCCGAGCCGCCGAACCGGGACCGGTCCATCGCCGCCGCCCGTGCCCGTCTCCGAGAGGTCACCATGCGCGCCGCCGGACCGCCTCGGCCACCGGACGTCATTTCGGAGCCGACGCGGGCCGGTCCGCACCCGCGCGGTCGGGCATGCACGGGCGGGTGGGCAGAATGAGCTGTCCGGTGGGGCCGAGGGCTTTCACGGCCAGGGGAGGAGAAGGGCATGTCGGTGCTGGTGGCGTTCAGCGTGACGCCGATCGGGGTGGGGGAGGACGTGGGCGAGCTCGTCGCCGAGGCGGTCCGGGTGGTCCGCGCGTCGGGCCTGCCGAACCGCACGGACGCCATGTTCACCACGGTCGAGGGTGACGACTGGGACCAGGTGATGGGGGTCGTCGGGGACGCGGTCGCGGCGGTGGAGGCCCGGTGCGGCCGGGTCAGCCTCGTGCTGAAGGCCGACATCCGCGCGGGCGGGGGCGGCCGGCTGGAGAGCAAGGTCGCCACCGTGGAGCGGCACCTGGCGTGAGCCCGGGGCGTCCCACCCGGGTCGTTCGGCGGGCGGGCACGGGGGCGTCTCGCCCCGGTCGTCCCGCGGACCGCAGCCGGGCGTCTCACCCGGTCGTCTCGCGGGCGGCCGCGGAACCGGTCAGGGCAGCCGCGGAGGCGGCCGTCGCGGGCGTGGAGGCCAGCCGTCGCAGGCAGACGCGCCGCTGTACGGCCGACAGTCCCGCGACCGCCGCGCCGAGGGCGAGCCAGCCCGCCGGTCCGGCGGCCATCACCGCGCCGGTCAGCAGCAGCGGTCCGGCGGACTTCTGCACGCCCTGGGACATGGCGGACACACCCAGGTAGGCGGCCCGCGCCTCCTGGGGTGCGAGGGAGACCGCCAGTTCCCAGGAGCTCGCGGAACGCATCAGCTCCGCCGCGGTGAGCAGCACCGCCGCGGCGAGCATGGCGATCGAGGCCGTCCAGGCCCCTCCCGCGGTGGCGGTCGCCAGGAGCGCGCAGCACGCGAGCACCGCCAGCCCGTACA
Source organism: Streptosporangium sp. NPDC048047 (assembly GCF_040653115.1). NCBI lineage: Bacteria > Bacillati > Actinomycetota > Actinomycetes > Streptosporangiales > Streptosporangiaceae > Streptosporangium > Streptosporangium sp. NPDC048047. The sequence goes on from NZ_JBEZNH010000059.1 coordinate 29,720, forward strand.
GGCCCACCGCCGTCGTGGCCCGGCGCGGATCCTCGATCCTCGCCGACACGTGGATCTGCAGGACGACGATGAGCACGGTGTTGACCGCCAGGAAGGCGGGGACGAGGACGTGCGGCGCCGCGGTGTGGCCGATCAGCCACAGTGGGAGCCCGACGTTGAGGATCGAGTCGTCGAGGTACATCGGCACGTCGAGCAGCGCGAACAGCAGGTATCCGCGGTCCCTCCACGGGCTCGGCGCGGCCGGCCGGGCCGTCGTGACGGCGTCGCCCGGCCGGCCGGCCGTGGCGGCGTCGCCTGACCGGTCCGCGGGGGCCGTCCCGTCCGGCCGCGCCGCGGCGTGCTCCGGGCCGTGTTCGGGGCCGCGCGGCTCCCGGGTGCGCCACACCAGTGCCGCGGCGACGAGGAACGACAGCGCGTCGCCCAGGATCAGGGCGTGGTAGGCGTCGCGGGTGCCCACGGCGAGACCGATCGCGGCGATGCCCGAGCCGAGCGCGTAACCGGCGTTCGCCGCGCTGCGCGACAGGGCCCGGTAGGTGGAGCGCCGCTCGCCGGCCACCCGCGTGGCGTAGAGCATCTCCAGCGGCTTGGCCGCCCGGTCGGCCATGTAGGTGACGGTGACCACGGGCAGCAGTACCTCGAAGCGGGTGAACGCGACCGTCAGGCAGAGGGCCGCGATGCGCAGGAGGTGGCAGCCGATCAGCAGCGAGCGCGCCGGGAGGCGGCCGGCCAGGCGGCCCGCCAGCGGTGAGCCGGCGATGCCCAGCACCCCGGCCGTGCCCAGCAGCAGTCCCAGCCTGCGGGCGTCCAGCCCGACCACGAGGGTGAAGTACAGGACCGAGGACGCGCCCCACACTCCCGACCCGGTCCGGTCCAGGAAGTAGGCGAGCAGCATGATCCGGGCGTCGCGGCCGCCCGGCGGGTTGCGCATCTGCGCGATCAGGCCGGTTCCGTTCCGCCGGTTCTCCCGGGCCCCAGCCCCCGTGCCCCGCCGCATTCCCGGCCTCCATGTCGTCGCAAAGGTCTCTCGATGTCAAGAGACCTGCGAGATCTTGTACGACATTAAACTTGATGTCAAGATACTTGATGTCAACATAGCCAGGTGGGCGGGGAGTGGACCCCGCTGCCGGCCCCCGTCGAGGACCCGACTGCCGACCCCGCTGCCGAATTCCGTACGGCGAGGCGGAAAAATGACCCCGGAAAGACGGATCAGGCGCGTTCCAGGAAGTGGTGACCGATGGCGGGAAGAGGATCGGCCGGAAGGCTCGTCGCGGGCGGACTGGCGCTGGCCGCGCTCGGATGGGCGGTCAGGGAGGTGCCGGCCGAACTGGGCGGCCGGGCCGGGGGAGAGCGGCTGGAGCGGATGCGGCGCTCGCCGCGGTTCCGCGACGGCGCCTTCCACAATCCCGTGCCGAGCACGACCACCCCGCCGCCGAGCAGTTTCCCGGAGATGCTCAGGGACATGGTCGCCGGCGGTGACGGGCGGCGTCCGAGCGCCCCGGTGCCCCTGGTGGCGTCGCCGGCCGTACCGCCGTCGGAGAACGGCCTGAGCGCGGTCTGGTACGGCCACGCCACCACGCTGGTGGAGATCGAGGGGCGGCGGGTCCTGTTCGACCCCGTGTGGAGCGAGCGGGTGTCGCCGTCCCGGCTGGTCGGCCCGCGACGGCTGCACCCGGTGCCGTCCCCGCTGGAGAGCCTGCCGCCGGTCGACGCGATCGTGATCTCCCACGACCACTACGACCATCTGGACCGGGCGACGGTCCGCGCGCTCACCGCCTCGCACACCGCGCCGTTCCTGGTCCCGCTCGGCATCGGCGCCCACCTGGAGCGCTGGGGCGTCCCCGCGCCGCGGATCGTCGAGCTCGACTGGGAGGAGGAGGCGAGCGTCGCGGGGCTGCGGTTCGTCTCCACCGCCGCCCGGCACTTCTCCGGGCGCACGCTCACCCGCAACGACACCCTGTGGGGGTCGTGGGCGGTCATCGGCGAGAACCGCCGGGTCTTCTACGCCGGGGACTCCGGCTACTTCGACGGCTACGCGAAGATCGGCGCGGCGCACGGCCCCTTCGACCTGACGCTCATGCCGATCGGCGCCTACAGCCCCGCCTGGCCCGACATCCACATGACGCCCGAGGAGGCGGTCGCCGCCCACCTGGACCTGGGCGGACGGCTGTTCCTGCCCGTCCACTGGGCCACGTTCAACCTGGCGTTCCACGCGTGGGCCGAACCGGTCGACCGCCTCTGGCGGGAGAGCAAGGCCCGCGGCGTCGGCATCGCCGTCCCGCGTCCGGGGGACCGGATCGACGTGGACGACGTGCCGCTGGTGGAGAGCTGGTGGGAGATGTTCGGCCCCCGCTGACCGGCCGGCCTTCGCCGGCCGTGCGGTTCCGCCGGCCGTACGGTCCGCGGAGGGCGGAAGCCGGTCCGTAAATATTTAGATCAAGGAGGAAAAATCACCCTCTGAGGGGAAGCGAGCGGGATCCGGGTCGCTGATCGCAATATGATGGCCCCTGTTCACCGATCTTCGATCCGGCCTGACGGCGCCGTGCGCGCGGCCGACGCGAACCAAGCCCGGGGGAGGCGCTTCGTTGTGCCCGCGATGAGGCGGCCGGACCGATGAGGATGACCGGATCGATGCGGAAGGCCGGGCGCAGGACGGCCGGGACGATCCGCCCGGTCGAACCCACGAAGATCATCCTCTACGACTACGAGCGGTTCAGCGGGCTGGCCGGACCGGTGACCGAGCCCGAGCCGGGCCTGCCGTACCGGGTGGCCTACCGGTCGATGCTGGCCGCGGAGCCGCACCGGGTGCGGGCCGTGCTGCTGATGGCGGCCGCGATCGTCGTGGAGTTCACGATGATGACGTGGCTGCTGCTGCCGTCCCACTGGACGGTCCGACTCGACCCCTACGGCATGCTCCCGTGGTACGTGCCGGCCGCCGACAGGGCCATGCTGGTCATGATCGCGCTGATCGAGATCTTCCGCCTGGTCAGCGTGGTCTCCAACGTGCACGCCATGCTGGCGGCCAGGGACCCGGTCCCGGTCCCGCCCGAGCCGGGCACCCGGGTGGCCTTCATCACCACCTGCGTGCCCGGCAAGGAACCGCTGGAGATGGTCCGGGAGACCCTGTCCGCCGCCCTGCGGGTCCGCCACGACGGCGTCCTGCACGTGTGGCTGCTGGACGAGGGCGACGACCCCGAGATCCGCGAGATGTGCGAGTGGATGGGCGTCCGCCACTTCAGCCGCAGGGGCGTGCCCCACTGGAACCGGCCCAAGGGCTCCTTCCGGGCGAAGACCAAGCACGGCAACTACAACAGCTGGCTGGACGCGCACGGCGACGACTACGACTTCTTCGTCTCGGTCGACACCGACCACGTCCCGCTGCCGGAGTTCTGCGAGCGCATGCTCGGCTACTTCCGCGACCCCCGGGTGGCCTTCGTCGTCGGGCCGCAGGTCTACGGCAACTACACCTCTGCGGTCACCAAGGCCGCCGAGAGCCAGCAGTTCCTGTTCCACTCCCTCATCCAGCGGGCCGGCAACCGGTACGGCGCGCCGATGTTCGTCGGCACCAACAACGCCGTGCGGATCAGGGCGATCAGGCAGATCGGCGGGCTGTACGACTCGATCACCGAGGACATGGCCACCGGCATCGAGTTCCACCGCTCCCGCGACCCCGAGACGGGCGAGCGCTGGATGTCGGTCTACACCCCCGACGTGCTCGCGGTGGGGGAGGGGCCGTCGTCGTGGACCGACTTCTTCAGCCAGCAGCTGCGCTGGAGCCGGGGCACCTACGAGACGCTGCTCACCCAGTTCTGGAAGGCGGCCTTCCGGCTGTCGCCGGGACGGCTGTTCAACTACACGCTGATGGTGACGTTCTACCCGATGTCCGCGCTCAACTGGCTGCTGGCCGGGCTCAGCGCGACGCTGTTCATGGCCGTCGGCGGCTCGGGCGTGACCGTGCCGATGGACGTGTGGCTGATGCTGTACGGCGACGCCGCCCTGCTGCAGGTCATGCTCTACACCTGGAACCGGCGGCACAACGTCAGCCCGCACGAGCCCGAGGGCTCCTCCGGGGTGGCCGGGATGGTGATGTCGGCGCTGTCGGCCCCCATCTACGTGGCGTCGCTGATCGGGGCCGCGCTGCGCCGGCCGAGCAGGTTCGTGGTCACCCCCAAGGGGGACTCCGCCAGCCCCGACCGGCTCGCCACCTTCCGCATCCACCTGTGGTGGGCGCTGATCTTCGGCGCCGGGCTGCTGCTCGCCGCCCTCTGGACCGGTCACGTGCACCTGGTCATGACCCTCTGGGCGATCCTCGCCCTCGTGATCTGCCTGGGGCCCGTGGCGACCTGGGCCTGGAACAGCCGGGGTGCCCGTTGAGCCGCCTGCGCAAGAACCTCATCGCCGCCGCCGTGGTGACCGCGGTGCTGGGGGTGAACGTCCCCGCCATGGCCGGCTTCGCCTCCCGGCGGTGGCACGACTACAAGATCAACACCGACGACTACAAGGCGCGCAACGGCCACTGGGACCTGCTGAACATCCCCGACGAGTACAAGGTCAACGCCATCCACGCGGCGCTGCTGCACACCGGCAAGGTGCTCATCGTCGCCGGGTCGGGCAACAACGCCGCCAACTTCGACAAGGGCACCTTCAAGACCGTCCTCTGGGACCCGTCCCGGCCCGGGAAGCCGGGGGAGTTCAAGCTGGTGCCGACGCCGGTGGACCTCTTCTGCTCGGGGCACGTGTTCCTGCCGAACGGCAACCTCCTCATCGGCGGCGGCACCCTCCGCTTCGAGGTGCTCAAGAGCAAGGTGAAGCGGGCCGGCGGACCTCTGGTGATCAAGAACGAGAATCCCGACGCCAAGCCCCGCGTGCTGCGCGCCGGCGCGCTGGTCGCCGCACCCGGCGGACGGCTCTACCGCACCACCGCGGCCGTCACGGTGCCGCCCGCCACGAAGACCGAGACCGGCGCGCCCGGCCGGGTCCGGGTCAGGCCCAGCGAGACCAAGGTCTTCGCCGAGGCCGCCGTCGAGGGCGCGCCCGGCCTGCTGGACACCGGCGGCCGGATGGTCAAGTACGAGATCCAGGGGCTGACCCGCCGCGAGCGGCGCGACCTGTACGCCATGGGCGGCGCCATGACCATGGACAAGCAGGACTACCAGGGCGTCAGGGACGCCTTCGAGTTCGACCCGGTCGCCGAGCGCTACATCCGGGTCCCGGACATGGCCGAGGGCCGCTGGTACCCCACCATGACCGCCCTGCCCGACGGGAAGGTCATGACGGTCTCCGGCCTGGACACCGTCGGGCAGATCACCCGGGACAACGAGATCTACGATCCCGCCACGAAGACCTGGTCGCCCGGCCCCAAGCGGTTCTTCCCCACCTACCCGGCGCTGTTCCTGCTGGACGACGGCACCCTGTTCTTCTCCGGCATGAACGCCGGGTACGGTCCCGGCCAGCTCGCGCTGCGCCCTCCGGGCATCTGGGACTACCGCCGTGACACCGACCGCCTGGTTCGGACGCCCGGCGCGCCCGGCGGCAAGGCGCCCGACGAGACGGAGGCGTTCACCCCCGTCCCCGGGCTGCCCGAGCCGGAGCTCAACGAGACCGGCGCCTCGGTGCTGCTGCCCCCGGCGCAGGACCAGCGGATCATGGTGATGGGCGGCGGCCCGGTCGGCGAACGCCAGCCCGGCCAGAAGAACGCCACCGACCGGACGGCCATCATCGACTTCAAGGACCCCGGCCCCCACTACGAGCGCGGGCCGGCCCTCTCCCACCCCGTCCGCTACCCGTCGGCGGTCCTGCTGCCCGACGACACCGTCTTCTCCTCCCACGGGTCGGGCAACTACCGCGGCCGGGGCGGCAGCGACGTGCTGCGGGCGGAGGTGTACCGGCCCGCCACCAACACCTTCCACGAGGCGGCGGCCCCCTCGGTCGGCCGCAACTACCACTCCGAGGGGCTGCTGCTGCCGGACGGCCGGGTGCTCAGCATGGGCTCCGACCCCCTCTTCGGCGACAGGGCGGGCACGATGCCCGGCACCTTCGAACAAAGGGTCGAGGTCTACAGCCCGGCCTACCTGTTCAACGGCGAGAAGCGGCCGGAGTTCACCGACGGCCGCCGGGAGCTGACGATGGGCGGCCGGGGCGGGTTCAGGACGCCCGACGCCGCGCGCATCACGCGGGTCCGCCTGATGCGGCCCAGCGCGGTCACCCACGTCACCGACGTCGAGCAGCGCTCCATCGAGCTGGACTTCACCCGCGTGCCCAGCGGCGTCGTGGTCACGATCCCGTCGAACCCCGCGCTGGTGCCGCCCGGCTGGTACATGCTGTTCGGGATCACGGCCAAGGGCACCCCGTCCCACGGCCGGTGGGTCCACATCCGGCCGGGCCCGGCCGGCCGCTCCCGCCGTACGGGCCAGGCGAACCGCACGGATCAGGCGAACCGTACGGGTGAGACGGGCCGGACAGGGCAGACGGACCCGGCCGGTCAGGCGGGCCCGGCCGACCAGGGCACCCGGACAGCCCGGACAGCCCGGACCGGTCCGGAAGATCAGGCAGGCCAGGGAGGATGAGGATGAACAGGTACGGCCGCGCCACCGCGGTGCTGGCGTTCGCGCTCGCGGCGGCGGCCTGCTCCGGGGATCCCGCGCCCCCCTCGCCCTCCGCGGCCCCGCCCGCCGCCTCCGCCGGAACGGAGCCCCCGGCCGCCTCCCCGGGGGCCTCGACCGGAGCGAAGAGCGGGGCGACGCGTTTCTACGTCGACGCCGACGGCGCGGCGGCCAGGGAACTGCGCCGGGTCACCGAGCAGGGCCGTACCGAGGAGGCGGCGCTGCTGAAGAGGATCGCCGAGCGGTCGGCCGCGATCTGGATCGGCGACCGGGACCCCCACGACCGGGTGCGCGACATCACCACGGCGGCGCAGCGGGCGGGGCGGGTTCCGGTCCTGGTCGCCTACCACATCCCCGACCGCGACTGCGGGCAGTTCTCCGCCGGAGGCGCCGCCGACGCCGGCGAGTACCGCGCCTGGATCGCCCGGTTCGCCGAGGGCATCGGCGACCGGCCGGCCTGGGTCGTCGTCGAGCCCGACGCCCTGGCGCACATCCTGGACGACTGCACCCGGGGCGGCCGGGCCGCCGAACGGCTCGGCCTGCTCCGCGAGGCCGTCCAGACGCTGAAGCGGCGGCCCGCCACCCGGGTCTACCTCGACGCGGGCAACGCCGGGTGGATCGCCGACCCCGCCGCCTGGATCGGGCCGATGCGCGAGGCCGGGGTGGAGGAGGCCGACGGCTTCGCCTTCAACGTCAGCAACTTCTTCACCACCGAGGAGAGCAGCGAGGTCGCCCGCCGCCTGTCCGACGGCCTCGGCGGGGCGCACTTCGTGATCGACACCTCGCGCAACGGCAACGGCCCGCTCCGCGAGGGCGGCGACTCCTGGTGCAACCCGAAGGGCCGGGCGCTCGGCGCGGAGCCGACCACCCGGACCGGGGACGAGCGGCTGGACGCCCTGCTGTGGGTCAAGCGGCCGGGGGAGTCCGACGGCGAGTGCGGCCGGGGCGAGCCGAGGGCGGGCGACTGGTTCCACGGCTACGCCCTGGACCTGGCCCGCAACACCCGCTGACGCCCGCCGGGGTCCGCTCTCCGGGCGTTTCCCCCCGCGCTTCCGCACCGTCCCGTTTCCGTGCCGTCCCGGGTCTCTGCGGGTCCGGGTCCGCGGAGATCCCGGCTCGGGTCGCGGCCGGTTCTCGCCGTGCCCGGTCCGTGCCGGACCGTGATTTGTTATATCCCCGATCTTGCGCATATGGATGGCTCTGAAGGAGATTGACCGGAGTCATGTGATTCCACACCCCCCGGGAGTCTCCCTCCATGCACAGATGGAAGACCGTCCTGATCGCCCTGGCGGTGGCCGTACCCTCCGGCGCGCTGCCCGCGGCGGCCGCGCGATCCGCGGCCGCGCCGATCCAGAACAACGAGACCCAGCCGGTGTACTCGCGCGCCGACGCCGTGACCCAGACCGTGTTCGTCGAGGTCGCCGGCACGGACAGCGACGCGGACGGCCGGCCCGACCGGGTCGCCGTCGACATCATGCGGCCCAGGGAGACCGAGTCCGGGCTGAAGGTCCCGGTCATCATGGAGGCCAGCCCCTACTACGCCGGCGGCAACGACGTGCCCAACCACGTCGTCGACCTCGACGGCTCCGACCCGGCGGGCATGGACTACCGGCGCAACAAGTTCGACGAGCTGCGCGACGAGATGTTCGGCCTCGACGAGGAGCGGGGCGTCGCCCGCGCCGACCAGCCGCCCTTCCCCGGCTACTACGACAACTACTTCGTCCCCCGCGGCTACGCCGTCGCGCTGGTGGAGAACCTCGGCTCGGGCCGCGCGACCGGCTGCCCGACGACCGGCCTGGCCAACGAGACCGCCGGCCCCAAGGCCGCCATCGACTGGCTCAACGGCCGCGCCCGCGGCTTCGACGCCGGCGGCGAAGAGGTCAGGGCGACCTGGTCCACCGGGAACGTCGGCATGATCGGCGTCTCCTACAACGGAACCCTGCCCAACGCCGTGGCCGCCACCGGCGTCCAGGGCCTCAAGACGATCGTGCCGATCGCCGGGATCTCGTCCTGGTACGACTACTACCGCTCCGGCGGCGGCGTGGTCGCCCCCGGCGGCTTCCAGGGCGAGGACGCCGACGTGCTCGCCCGCTACGTCCTCACCCGGGAGAACGGCCAGGAGGCGTGCGGCCGGCTGATGGACGCGATCGAACGCGACCAGGACCGCGTCACCGGCGACTACACGGCCTTCTGGGCCGCCCGCGACTACCTCCGCGACGTGAACAGGGTCCGCGCCAGCGTCTTCCTCGTCCACGGCCTCAACGACTGGAACGTCAAGACCTCCCAGGGGGTCCAGTGGTGGGACGCCCTGGCCAAGCGGGGCGTGCCGCGCAAGATCTGGCTGCACCAGGGCGCGCACTTCAACCCCTTCTCCTTCGCCGACCGCAACGCCGAGTGGCTGCGCCAGCTGCACCACTGGTTCGACTTCAACCTGTACGGCCTGCGCAACGGCATCATGGACGAGCCGCAGGCCGACGTGGAGTCCGGCCCCGGCCAGTGGGGGCGGTACGCTTCCTGGCCGCTGCCCGGCACCCGCGACGTGACGCTGCGCCTGTCCGCCGGGAAGGCCGGGCAGGACGGCGGCAACGGGGCCCTGGGCGCCGAGGGGCGGCGCGGCCACGAGACCGAGTCGTTCACCGACCAGAACGTCCGCACCGCCGAGCAGCTCGCCGCCGACGTCACCGCCACCGACCCCAACCGCCTGGCCTACCTGTCGCCCGCCCTGGGCAAGGACGTCCGGATCTCCGGCACCCCGGCCGTGTCGGTCAGGGCCGCCTACGCCAAGGGGCGCTCGCCGTACCTGACGGCGCTGCTCGTGGACTACGGCACCGACACCCGCGCCTACGGCCGCGTCGCCTACGACGCGACCCCGGTCTGCTACGGCCAGGGCGTGCCCGGCGACACCGGCTGCGCCCGCCTGGCCCGGCACGTCCCGGAGACCGCCCCCTACAAGATCATCACCAGGGGGTGGCTCGACGTCCGCAACCGCCACTCGGCCGCGCGGACCGAGCCGCTGCGCGAGGGCCGCTTCTACGACTTCGACCTGAACCTCCAGCCCAACGACTACATCGTCAAGGCCGGGCACCGGATCGGCGTCGTGCTCATCTCCACCGACCACGACTTCACCCTCCGCCTGCCCGCCGGGACGACCGTCTCGGTCGACCCGGGCGCCAGCTCGGTGAAGCTGCCCCTGGTCGGCGGCCGCTCCGCGCTGTGACCCGTCCGCGCACGACGGACACCGGTTCCGCAGGGACCGCCGCCCGGGAGACCGTTCCCGGGCGGCGGCTCCCACGGCTCCCACGGCTCACGGAGGCGCGGCGGTCCGGGCGGCCGTGGTGGCCGGGCCGGGCGTCCTTCGCCCTGGTGGCGCTGGGCCTGTTCGCCGCCGGGGTCGCGGCGAACGCGGTCCGGCCCGTCGCCGCGTTCCATCTGCGGTCCTTCGCGCCCCACCCGGCCGCCGAGAGCGCCGATCGGGATCCCGGCGGCCTCGAGCCGCAGTTCAGCGTGGAGGGCACGCTGAACGGGATCCCGTTCTGGACGCTGGTGGTGCTCGGCGCCGCGTTCGCCGCCGTCCTGCTGGTCTCCTTCCTCCGGGCGCTCAACCGCCTGGAGTACGGCTCGCCGAAGGCCGCCCAGGACCGGGAGGAGCCGCCGGCCGCCACCGGCGGCGAGATCCGGGCCGCGCTCCGGGCCGGCCTGGCCGACCTGGACGCGGGCGGCGACCCGCGCCGCGCGGTGATCGCCTGCTGGCTGCGTCTGGAGCACGCCGCCGCCGGCGCGGGCACCCCCCGCATGGCCGCCGACACCCCCGCCGAACTGGTCGCGCGGCTGCTGGCCGGGCACCGGGTCGGCGGGGCGGCGCTGGACCGCCTCGCCGCGGCCTACCGCCGGGCCCGCTACGCCCCGCACGAGGTGACCGTCTCGCTGCGCGCCGAGGCGCGGGCGGCGCTGGCCGAGGTGGACGCGGAGCTGGCGTCGTGACGGCCCCGCCGCGACACCCCGGCCGTCACCGGGACGGACACGGAGCCGGTGCCGTGACGGCTCCCCGGTGGTGTCCCGTCGCGCCGGACGCGGAGCCGCCGACGTGACGGCCCTGCTGTGGCATCTCGGCGTGCTGGCCGCCGCCGTCGCGTCGATCACCCTGATCGTCCGCCGGATCCCGGCGCCGCCCCCCGAACCGCCCCCGCCGCCCCCGGCGGCCGGTGGCGTCGAGGTGTCCGACCGGGCGTTCGCCGAGGCCCGCTGGTGGGAGCACCGGCTCGCCTCCACCCGGGACGACCCGCAGCGGTTCCGCACGCTGGTCCAGCCGCGCCTGGCCGAGATCGCCGCCGAACGGCTCCGCCGCCGCCACGGCCCGGCGGGCCCCGCCCGCGCCGCGGAGATCCTCGGCCCCGACCTGTACGAACTGATCACCGCCCCCGTGACGGCGGTCCCGACCCGCGCCGAGCTGGCCCGCCTGCTCACGCGCATCGAGGAGATCTGAATGGAGCTCGCCGACGTCGGCGCGCGCGCCCGCGAGGTGCTCGACAGGGTCGGCACCGTCGTGGTCGGCAAACGCGACGCCCTGGAGCTGGTGCTCGCCGGGATCCTGGCGGGCGGCCACGTGCTGATCGAGGACTTCCCCGGCCTGGCCAAGACCCTCACCGCCCGCTGCTTCGCCCAGACCCTGGGTCTGGGGTTCACCCGCCTGCAGTTCACCCCCGACCTGCTGCCCGCCGACGTGACCGGGTCGTTCCTGTACAACCAGCGCGAGGGCGACTTCGTCTTCCGCCCAGGCCCGGTCTTCACCCAGCTGCTGCTGGCCGACGAGATCAACCGCACCCCGCCCAAGACCCAGGCGGCGCTGCTGGAGGCCATGCAGGAGCGGCAGGTCAGCGTCGAGGGCGTCACCCACCCGCTGCGGGCGCCGTTCCACGTCCTGGCCACCGCCAACCCGATCGAGTACGAGGGCACCTATCCGCTGCCGGAGGCCCAGCTCGACCGGTTCCTGCTGCGGGTGTCCTTCGGCTACCCCTCCCCGGAGGAGGAGTGGACGATGCTGGGGCGGCGGATGACCCGCCGCACGGAGGAGACCGTACTGGAGCCCGTCGTGGACGCCGGGACGCTCGGCGAGATGCAGCGGGCGCTGGAGGACGTCGCCGTGGAGGACTCGGTGGGCCGGTACATGGTCGCGCTGGTCGCCGCGACCCGCGAACACCCCCAAGTCCAGGTCGGCGCGTCCCCGCGCGGCTCGCTCGCCCTGCTGCTGACCGCCCGCGCCCGCGCGGTGCTCGACGGCCGCGACTACGTGGTCCCCGAGGACGTCAAGCGCGTCGCCCCGGCCGCGCTGTCCCACCGGATCGGGCTGCGCCCGGAGACCTGGCTGCGCCGCGTCGACCCGGTCTCGGTCATCGAGGAGATCTGCGCCCGCGTCCCCGCCCCGCTGTCGGAGCAGCTGCCCGCCTACACCGGCGGCACGTGATGCGGCCGCGCCGCCGCACCCCCGAACCGGCCCCCGGCCCGGTCTCCGTACCTGCTCCCGACCCGATGTCCGGGTCGTCCCCGGGACCGGCCGTCGTGCGGGCCGGCGCCGTACGGGACGACGCCCGCCGGACCCCCGAACCGGCCGCCGGCTGGGCGCCCACCGCCGCGCTGCGCCGCGCCGCCGTGTTCGGCTGCGGCCTGTGCCTGCTCGCGGTCGGGCTCGGCCGCCCGGACCTGCTGGCCATGGCCGTTCCGTTCGCTCTGGGCACCGTCTGGACGCTGCGCGCCCGCCCCGCCCACCCGCCGCGCGCCGCCCTGCGCCTGGCCGGCGCCGACGTCACCGGCGGCGTCGCCGACGCGGTCGAGGGCGACGCCGTCGAGGCCACGGTCGTCGTGGAAGCCGAAGGCGCGACGCTGTGCGTGGTCGGCGCCGCCGCCTCTCCCGCGCTGGGCCTGACGGCGGGCCACCACGTCGCGGCGCCGCCCGCCGAGGTGGAGCTCACCGGTACGGCGCACCGCTGGGGCGTCCACCCGCTGGGGCCGGTGCGGGTCCGCGTGATCGCCCGCGACGGCCTGCTGGCGTTCCCCGCGCTGACCCTGCCCGCGGCCGGCGTGCGGGTCCTGCCGCTGGCCGGGCCGTTCACCTCGCGCGCCCCCGTGCCCCGCCCCGGCGGGATGTCGGGCGTGCACCGCTCCCACCGCTTCGGCGAGGGCGGGGAACTGGCCGGGGTGCGCCCCTACGGGCCCGGCGACCGGCCGCGCCGCATCGACTGGCGGACGACCCTGCGGACCGGCGAGCCGTACGTCGGCGCCACCCGGCCGGAGCGCGACGCCGAGATCGTGCTGCTGCTGGACGTCCTGCACGAGGCGGGCGGCGAGGACGGCGTGCCGAGCGTGCTGGACACCGCGGTCCGGGCCGCCGCCGCGATCGCCGAGCACCACGTACGGCAGGGCGACCGGGTCTGGCTGATGGAGTTCGGCCCCCGGATGCGGCGGCTGCGCCCCGGCACCGGACGGCGCCACCACCTGGCCCAGCTCGCCTGGCTGGCCGAGACCAGGCCCATGCCCGAGGGGCGGGAGGCGTCCGATGACCGGCCGCCGGTGGCCGGGCTGCCGCCGAACGCCCTGGTCGTCATGCTGACCCCGCTCCTGGACTCCCGCAGCGCCGCCGCCCTGGCCGCGCTGGCCCGCGCCCGCCGTCCCCTGGTCGCGGTGGACACCCTGCCGCCCGGGCTGCGGCGCCGGGTCACCGGCGAATGGTCGGACGTCGCCGAGCGGCTCTGGCGCCTGGAACGCGAGAACACCGTCGGCCGGCTGCGCGAGGCCGGGGTCCCGGTCGAGGCCTGGCGCGGCGCGGGCAGCCTGGACGCGGTCCTGCGGGACGTCGCCCGGATCGCGGCGGCGCGGCGATGAGCGCCCCGCGCCCCGCCGGGCGTCCCGAGTCCGGGCGTCCCGAGTCCGGGCGGGCGGAACCGCGCTCCGGAGGCCGGGATCGCGGGGCGGTGGGCGCGCCGCCCCGGGCGACGACGGCCGCGCTGCCCTCCCTGGTCTGGCGGTTCCTGATCTGGGCCTGCGGGACGGCGGCGCTGCTCACGGCGATGCCGCCGGACTACCGCGCCGGGGCCGTGATGCCGCTGTTCGCCGCCCTGCTGGGCCTGCTGGCCGCCGCCGAGCCGGAGGGGGTGTGGGTGCTCGCGCTGGAGGCCACGACGGCGGGGACCTGGCTGGTGACCACCCTCGCCTACGGCGAGGACCCGTCACCGTTCACGGCGTCGGCCATCGGGTCGCTGCTGTACGTCCACCACGCCATGGCCGCCCTGGCGGCCCACGTGCCGGTGCGCGCCCGGCTCCCGGTGCCGCTGCTGGTCGCCTGGGCCGGCCGTACCGGGGGAGTGCTGGCCGCCTCGGCCGCCGTCTGCGCGGCCCTCGTCGCGCTGGTGGTCCTGCCCGGCGGGCCGCCCCCGGCGGTGGCCGTCGTGCTCGGCGCCGCCGGGGCCCTCGCCGTCGCCTTCGCCCTCACCCGATAGGCGTCCGGGGCCCGCGGCACGGAGGCGCTGCGGTGCCGTGGCGCCGGGCGGCCGTCCGCGCCCGCCCGGTGGGGGTGCCGGGGCCCGATCACGGATCACGAGGTGAGGGAAAACCCTGGCTCGCCCCTGACATCGGCGTCCGGGCCCGCCGCGGGCCGGTGTCCCGGCGTAGCGTGGTGGCCATGGGACGAATCCTCCTGATCGTGGCGGCCGTGGTGCTCGCCTTCTTCCTGCTCGGCTCGATCCTGGGCTTCCTCGTCGGACTGGTCAAATGGGCGCTGATCATCGGCCTGGTGGCCGTGGTGGTCACGTTCGTGACCAGGCTGCTGCGCTCCTCCGGGGCGCGCCGCTGACCCTCCACCCCGGCCACCGCGCCCGGGCGGGTGCGTGGAACACTGCCCGGGCGCTTGACTTCATGTCGGCTTGAAGGCCCATGCTCGCCACATGTCCGAACACGATGCGACGAGCACGATGAACGATCCCGTCGACTCCCTGATCAGAATGCTTGACGCGGCCGAATCCCTTCCGGGCACCACGCGGCTGCGAGCCCGCTCGTATGAGCTTCTCAGAACGGCGCCGGGCGCCGCCGTGGTGGACGTCGGCTGTGGTACCGGACGAGCGGTCGCCGAGATGAGAGACGGCGGCGCGCGGGCGATCGGAGTCGACGTGAGCGAGCATATGGTGGCGGCGGCCGAGCGGCGCCACCCCGGCCTGGACGTCCGCCTCGGCGACGCCTGTGCCCTGCCGCTCCGAGACGGCGTGGTCAGCGGTTACCGGGCCGACAAGGTGTACCACACACTCGACGACCCGGACCGGGCCCTCGCCGAGGCCGCGCGGGTGCTGGCTCCGGGAGGCCGCATCGTCCTCATGGGCCAGGACTGGGACACCACCGTGATCGACTCCGACGACTCTGCCCTCACCCGCGCCATCGTCCATGCCAGGGCCGACGTCGTACCGAGCCCGCGGGTGGCGCGCCGCTACCGGAACATGCTCCTGGACGCGGGCTTCGAGGACCTTTCGGTGGAGGTGCGCACCCTGGTCTTCACCGACGAGGCGATGCTCCCCATGCTGTCCGGCATCGCGCGGGGCGCCCGTTCGACCGGCGCGGTCAGCGAGGAGGAGGCCGAGAGGTGGATCGCCGAGCAGACCAGGCGGGGGCGGGAGGGCCGGCTGTTCGTCGCGCTGCCGATGTTCGTGGCCGCGGCGTCCCGCCCGTGACGGCGTGATCGGCCGGTGAGCCGTCCGGCTCCGTGCCGCCGTCGCCCGGCGGCGGGCGTTCCGGCGTCACGGAGCCGGGAGACGCTCCGCGTGCTCGGCCACGAGCTGTTCGAAGGGCGTCCCGTTCACCGGCCTGTCCAGCGACCCGGTCATGTACGGGCACTCCCTGGCCGGGTGTTCGGCCGGGCACAGGAGCGCGTGCCGAAGGAAGAGCTGGGCGCTCTGAGCGCGGCCGATGAGCTCTTCGAGCTTGTCGATCTGCTCGCCCACCGTCTGCCGCCACCGCTCTCCGGGCTCGTCGAGTACGGCGGCGGCCGTGCCGAGGCCCAGCCGCTGCATGATCTGGATGAAGGCGAGCCGGCGCAGCTCGTCCGGGCCGTACCTCCGGTGGCCGTGGCTGCGGCCGGCGGGACGCACCAGGCCGCGCTCGTCGTAGTAACGCAGGGCCGAGGCGCTCATGCCCAGCCGCCGGGCGGCCTCGCCGATGGGGATCAGCTCCATGCACTCGTTTCACTTCGCGCAGGGCTCAGGGGGGCGTCCGTCCCGGGGCGCGGACGCCCCGCGCTCGTATGGTAGATGCCGGCGACCGGCGGTGCGATGCGGTGTGAAGCGGCTAGGTGAGGTCGCCGCAGGCCACGGCGTCGGAGTCCTCGGCCGCGTGCGGCGCCCACCGGACGTTCGCGAACGACGCGGAGAACGCGCCCTCGGTGTAGACGAGGAACGGCGTGTTGACCTTCTCCAGGTCGAGGCCGGCGTCCGCGAAGCACGAGATCGGGATCTTCACCGTCGCCCTGCTCCCGGCGGGAAGCCCGCGGAACAGCGATGTCGCCACCACCTCCGACAGACACGGTTGACGCGCTCCCTGGCCTGAAGGCCGGGGATTCAGCCCGTGCCGCGCGTTCACGCGGCACCCCTGAGGCTTCCTGCTTCGCTGACCTGTGCCACCGCGAGCGGTGGTCTCACCGGGTCTCCACAGGCGTTTAGCCTGTCCGCCCGTCCGGCGGCCAGGATGTTGATCGCCGCGTTGACGTCCCGGTCATGGGCCGCCCCGCACGGGCAGATCCATGATCGGACGTTCAACGGCATCGACTCGGCGATGGCACCGCAGGCCGAGCAGAGCTTCGACGACGGAAACCAGCGGTCGATCCTGGCGAAGGTCCGCCCGTACCGGACGGCCTTGTACTCCAGCATCCCGACGAAGGCCGACCAGCCCGCGTCATGGACGCTCTTGGCCAGCCTGGTGCGCGCCAGGCCCTTCACCGACAGGTTCTCCACGTAGACCGATTGGTTGTCTCGGATCAGCGCGGTGGAGAACTTGTGGGCGAAGTCGCGGCGCGCGTCGGCCACCTTCGCGTGCGCCCGCGCGACCTTCACGGCGGCCTTGGTGCGGTTGTTCGACCGTTGCTCAGAGCCTCAGCGGCTCTCAGCATTCCGGGCATTTCTGCCTGGAAGG
>NZ_JBEZNH010000060.1:0-46221 GCF_040653115.1 Streptosporangium sp. NPDC048047
ACACCGGCGCCCCCTCGCGGGTCCAGACACCGGCGCCCCCTCGCGGGTCCAGACATCGGCGTCCTCGGGCGGGTCCGGACACCGGCTGAGCGGGGTCAGTTGTGGGGGCGGCGGCGGCCCAGGGCGTGGGCGAGGTTCACCGCGATGATGCCGCCCCAGGCGAGCAGCAGGCCCGCCGTCCCCGCCTCGCCCGCGGCGATCGCGGTCAGCGGGACGCCGATGCCCAGGGAGCCCAGTGCGATCGACACCGAGCCGTCGCCCCTGCGCCGGTTCCCGGGAGGTTGAGGGCCGGCGTCCGCGGCGCGTAGCTCGGCCCGGACGCGGGCGGTGATGGTGGCGTCGATCCGGTCGACGAAAGACTCCACCAGCGCGGCCTCGTACTCGAGGCCCAGATCGCGGCGGGCCTCCAGGGTGGCGCGCATGTCCTGTCGGATATCGTGATGCTCCTGCACACCCTGATTCTCTACCTGATCCCGGCTCCCGGGATCGGCCTTTAGGACGACATCTGTGTCCCCGCGTCAAGCGACCGCCCTGGAGATCCCGACCCCGCACGGCCCGGCCCTGGCCGAGATCGGCGAGGTCGCCCGTCCACGATTCCTGCTGGTGCTCACGCACGGCGCGGGCGGCGGGGTGGAGGCTCCCGACCTGCTGGCCGTACGGGACGCCGTGACGCCGATCGGCGGCCTGGTCGTCCGGGTGACGCAGCCGTTCCGGGTGCGGGGCGGCCGCGCGCCGGGTTCGGCCGTCAAGCAGGACGAGGCGTGGACGGCGCTGGTGGCCGCGCTCCGCGCCCGTCATCCGGGCCTGCCGCTCGTGCAGGGCGGGCGGAGCAACGGCGCCCGGGTCGCCTGCCGTACGGCGCGGCAGGCCGGGGCCGAGGCGGTCGTCGCGCTGGCGTTCCCCCTGCACCCGCCGGGCAGGCCGGAACGCTCCCGCGCGGAGGAGCTGCGTGCCGCCGGGGTGGACGTCCTCGCGGTCAGCGGCGACCGCGACCCGTTCGGTGTGCCGGAGGCGGCCGACACCGCCCGGCTGGTGGTGCTGCCGGGTGAGGGGCACGAGTTCAGGAAGGATCCCGGCCGGGTGGGCGAGGTCGTCGCGGAGTGGCTCGGCGCGAGGATGCGGCCGGCCCCGGTGTGACTCCCGAGGCGGGAGCCCGGACGATCAGGACACCCCGGCCAGCGGCCGATGCGGCTCGATGACGGCGCCGTCGGGAAGGAGCTCGCCGGTGTCCTCGAACAGCACCACACCGTTGCACAGCAGGGACCAGCCCTGCTCGGGGTGCGAGGCCAGCGTGCGGGCGGCCTCGCGGTTCTGTGCGTCGGCGGACGGACAGGACGGCTCATGCGGGCACATCGGCGTGCCTCCGGATCTCTCTCTTCGGCTCGCCGGGACCGTTCCGCCGGGCGACCGGCGTCGGGCCCGATCCCCGCGCATGCGGGACGAGCTTCTGGTGGACATGTATGGTCGTGCGCGTCTCGGCGCTGAGGTGCGCACATCAGGCAGATCAAGTGTGCGATCCGCACGCCCCAGGCGACATAGCCCGTTAGGACTGTTTGCACCCTGAACAGGAGTGGGCCCCGCCAGCATGTTGAGGGTGTGTTCTATGACACAGCATGCCTTATAGGAAGATACCCGGCCAACCTCGACACGCCGGATGCCGGGTAAAATTCCCGGGCCGCCCGGGAGGCGGAACGGCCTGCGGGCGCCGTGCCGCCTTGACGCCGCCTTGACAGGTCTTCGTCCCCGACCGCCCGGAGGGCGGTGACCGGGCCCGGTGGCCGGACGTCCACGCCGTCCTTCCGCCCGGCCGCGCGTCTCCGGCCGGGCGGTGTCAGCGGGCGGCCAGCCCGGTCAGGAGCGCCTCCAGGCCGGTCTCGAAGTCGGTGTCGGACGCCGGGTCGCCTCCCCCCGCCGACGGCGGGCGCCAGGGCTCGTCGTCCTCGCCCATCGGCTCGGCCCAGCCCGACTGCTGCACCTCCACCGCCACCGCCCCGAAGACGTAGGCGCGCAGCGCCCGGACGGCCCGCGGCGCGTCCGGCAGCCCCGCCTCGGCGAGCTGGTCGGTCTGCTCGCGCAGCGCCATCGCCGCCCGCCCCTTGGGGGGCCTGGTGAGCGCCAGCGCCAGCACCCCCGGATGCTCCCGCAGCAGGGCACGGCTCGTCCGGCACCACTGCCGGGCGCCCTCGCGCCAGTCGGGGGAGGGGTCCACGTGGACGGCGGTGACGTGCTCGGCCAGGGCGTCCATGAGGGCGTCCTTGCCGCGGGGCAGGTGGTGGTAGATGGCCATCGCCTCCACCTGCAGGGCGTCCCCCAGCCGGCGCATCGTCAGCCGCCGCAGGCCCTGGGTGTCGGCGATGTGCAGGGCGGCGTCGATGATGCGCTCGCGGGACAGGGGAATGGGTGGTCGTTTCGCTGGCATGGCGGCCATCCTGCCAGCCGTGACCTTACTGCGTAAAGGCAGGCGCGCCGTGACGCCGGTCCCTGGATGTGTGGGGTGGACGTGAACCGCGTAGGCTACGAGCCGTGATCAGCCGGGGAACGCCCGGCGGTAGAGAGAGGGCAGACGATGGCGTTTTTCCGACCGGGCGTGAGCCGGGAGGCGGAGGTTCGCTACCACGCTGACCAGGAGGTCGGGAAGAGCTTCCCCGAGCTCCTGGGGAAGGCGCGGGCCGCCGAGGCCGAGCTGCGGCGCGTCCAGGCCGCCGGGGCCTCCACCGAGGAGCTGCGGGTCGCGGCCCGCTCCTTCGACATGGCGCTCACCGAGGCGCTGCGGGCCGCCGAGGCCAACCAGCGGGCGACGTTCGGCGTCCGGGCCTACGACGACCGGATCCGCCGCCGCAAGGCTAAGGCGACCCCCAAGGGCTCCGTGTGGACCGACGAGGTCAACCGGTTGCGCACCCTGCGCGAGCGCAACCGCCTCACCGGTCTCATCCGCGTCCCCCGGCCGGCCGGCTGGGTGGGCTGACGCCCGCGCGCCCGGCCTCCTTCCGTGTGGCCGGGCGTCGTGCGTGCGGCCGCCCGTCCCCTGTGCGGCCGTACGGCCCTGCGAAGGCCGTCCGTTCCCCGTACGGCCCGCCGCCTCCCGCACCCGTCGCGTTCTCCGCGGCGGGTGCTTTCGTGTGCCGGGTCGTTCCGGGAAACCCTTTAATTCCATTGCGGTTATATAGCTGAAAGAGTATGTTGAGGAGGTGTCATCACCACTCGACGTGCTCGCCGAACCCGTCCGGCGCCGCATCCTCGACCTGCTCCTGGAGCGCCCCCGACTGGTGGGGGAGCTGACCGATGAGCTGGGCCTGACCCAGCCGGGCACCTCCAAGCACCTGCGGGTGCTGCGGGAGGCCGGACTGGTGACGGTGCGCAGGGACGCCCAGCGCCGGTGGTACGAGCTGCGGCCCGAGCCGCTGAGCGAGCTCGACGCCTGGCTCGCGCCGTACCGGCGGCTGTGGGCCGGTCGTCTGGACGCGCTGGAAGGCCACCTCGACGCGATGCCGGACGAGGACGGCGAGCACCGCCCGAAGGAGTCCCCGTGAACGAATCCCAGACACCCTGGACGTCCCCCACATCCCCGGAGTCCTCGGAGCTCTCCGAGTCTCCGGGATCCCCGGTGAGCGAGACCCTGGCCGCGGACGGCGACCGGACCGTCCTGCGGATGGAGCGCCGCCTCGGACACCCGCCGGAGAAGGTCTGGCGGGCCGTCACCGACCCCGCGCACCTCGCCGAGTGGTTCCCCGCCCGCGTCGAGGCGGACCTGCGGGCCGGTGGGAGGATCGGCTTCGACCTCGGCGGCGGGCACCCGCCGGTGGACGGCGTGGTCACCGAGTTCGACCCGCCGCGGGCCATCGCCTACACCTGGGGCGACGACCTGCTGCGCTGGGAGGTGCGGCCCCAGGGCGACGGCAGCCTGCTGGTCCTCACCCACACCTTCGCCGACCGCTTCGGCGCGGCCAGCTTCGCCGCGGGCTGGCGGATGTCCACCGGCACGCTGACCCAGATCCTCGGCGGCGGGCCCGCCACCGCGCCGGGCCGGGCCGAGGACCTGCACGAGGCGCTGGTCGCGAGGTTCGGGCTGGACGAGGGGACGAGCGAGGACGTTCCCGGAGGCTGGCGGGTGCGGTTCGAGCGCCAGCTCGTCCGCCCGGCCGAACGGGTCTGGGCCGAGCTGCACCCGGACGCCGTCCCCGCGCCCGGCGACGCCGTGCCGCCCGGCTTCACCGTCCCGGAGTTCGCCCCGGGGACCGTCACCGAGGTCCGCGTCCCCGCCCTGCTGGAGTACGGCTGGCACCGCGGCGACCGGCCCGCCGGGACCGTCCGCTGGGAGCTCGGGCCGGGCACCGGCCACGGCGCCCGCCTCGTCGTCACCCAGACCGGCCCGCACGACCTGCCCGGGGCCCGCGTCGCGGCCCTCACCGCCTGGCGGGCCCACATCGCCGACCTCGCCAAGCGGCTCCTGGACACCGCCCCCTGAGGCGGCCGGAGCATCCGGGCGGCGACGAGGACGAAGCCGGAGAACCGAAAGACGCCGCCCCCGGATCCTCCGGGGGCGGCGTCTTTCAGTCCGTGCGGTCAGCTGGCCCAGTCGAGCAGGGGCCGGGTGTTGCTGGGGTGGCGCAGCTTGGACAGCGACTCCTTCTCCAGCTGCCGGATGCGCTCACGGGTCAGACCGAGGTGCTTGCCGATCTCGTCGAGGGTGTGGGGCTTGCCGTCGACGAGGCCGAAGCGCAGGGCCATGATCTTCGCCTCCCTGGGGGAGAGGTTGCCCAGCACGCCGCGCAGCTGCTCGCCGAGAAGCTGCCGGTCGACGACCTCCGAGGCCTCGGGGGAGTCGACGTCCTCGATGAGGTCGCCGATGGTGGTCTCGCCGTCCTCGCCGATCGTGGCGTTCAGGCTGATCGGCTGGCGGCTGGTGCGCAGCAGTTCCTCGATCTGGTCGGGGGACCTGTCCAGCTCCACCGCCAGCTCCTCGGGGGTGGGCTCGCGGCCGAGACGCTGGTGCATGTCACGCTCGACGCGCGACAGCTTGGACAGCATCTCCAGCACGTGCACCGGCAGGCGGATGGTGCGGGCGGAGTCGGCGAAACCGCGCTGGATGGCCTGCCGGATCCACCACATGGCGTAGGTGGAGAACTTGTAGCCCTTGGTGTAGTCGAACTTCTCCACCGCGCGGATCAGGCCGAGGTTGCCCTCCTGGACCACGTCCAGCAGGGCCATGCCGCGGTCGGTGTACTTCTTGGCGACCGAGACCACCAGGCGGAGGTTGGCCTCCAGCATGTGGTCCTTGGCCCGGCGGCCGTCCTCGGCGACCCACTCCAGGTCGTCCCGCATGGCGGCGGACATGCCCGGCTCGGCCTCCAGTTTGGCCTCGGCGTACAGGCCCGCCTCGATCCGCTTGGCCAGCTCGACCTCCTGGGCGGCGGTCAGCAGCGTGCGGCGGCCGATGGACTTGAGGTACGTGTGCACCGAGTCGCCCATGACCGAGGACTGGTCGTCCAGGTCGAGCGCCTGCTCGGCCTCGGCCTCCAGCTCGGCGTCGTCCGGGGCGGTCCACTCGTCCTCGTCGGACTCCCCGGCGCCGGCCCGGGACGTGTCCTTGGCGGCGGTCTTCGCCCTGACGCCCTTCGGCGCCCTGGTGGTCTTCGAGGCGCGGGTCACCCTGGACCTGGGGGCCGGCTCGGGGTCGTCCCCGGACGCCGGCTCCGCGAGCTCCGCGGCCGGCTCGGCGGTCGTCTTCGCCGCCGCCCTGGTCTTACGCGCGCCGGTCTTGCGGGCGGGCCTGGCCGCGGCCTTGGCGAGCGTGGGCTCGTCCTCGGCCGACAGGCTGACGCCCGCCTCGGTGAGCTCCCGCAGGATGGCCCTTCCCTCGGCCGGGCTGACCCCTGTCTCGGCGAACGCGTGGCGCAGCTCCGCGAGGGAGAGGTGACCCTGGACTCGCCCTCGGTCGAGGAGCTGGTCGAGGGTCGTCGGGGCCTCAGGAGAGGTCGCGGCGGCGGTTGGGGGCATGAGGACACCTCCTCCATCACGGAGTCGTCTGCAACACGGATTGTCTCTGGGTGGGGCGGCGTGGGGGCCGCTCAGCGCACCAGTACCAATAACCCCATCCAAGAACTTTCTGTTCCCGACTTGACGGGGAAAATATGATGGGCAGTTCAAGGCCCGTCGTGGCGCGCGGTCCCGGGCGCCCGTACGGCGGCCCGTTCCCGGCCGGATCGAGGCCCGTCGGCGGGCCGGTGGCCCGCGAGGCGACGGCCTCCTCCCGGCCCGCTCCAGGCGCCTACTCCGTCACGTTCACCGGGCCCTCGGCCGCGGGCATGGGGAACGGCTCCGCCTGCTCCAGGCGGCTCTCGGTCCAGTATTCCGCGGCCTTGCGCGGGTCGGGGTTGACCCGGCGGGAGACCACGTAGTCCTCCGGGGAGGGCGCCGCCCCCGTGGGGGAGGGGAGGGGCGAGGCGGTCTCGCCCGGCTTCAGGGGGTCCGCCGGCGCCACATCGCTCGGCCCCGTAGTCTCCACGGGGCCTCCCGCGGGCTCGCCGGCCTTCGTGGGTCCGGCGTCCCCGCCGAGTCTGCCCGCCGAGGCGGCCGCTGCGACGGACACGCCGCCGGCCAGGACCACGCCGACGACCGCCGCCGAGACCAGTGTCCTGCGGTCGATCCTCATGGTTATCGTCCCTTCCGTGTCGGCCGTGCCGGTCGTCTCCGGTGACGCGCACCGGCCCGCCGATGTCCGCCCGGGGCACCCGGCGGATGCCGGTCTCTTCCCTATTGACGCGCGCCGCCCCGTAACGGTTCCGGGCCACGGCCGTGACGCCGGACCGTCAGGGTTCCGGATGACGACCATAACGGAGGGCGGTGAGATCCGGCTTCCCGTTGGGCAGAAGAGGCATCTCCGGCAGCACGACGAGCTCGGCCGGGGCCGCGTGGGCGGGAAGGCGCTCCTTGACGAAGTCGCGCAGCTCGGCCAGGGACGGCGGGGCGGGGGAGACCACGACGGCGACCACCCGCTCGCCCCACT
The DNA here is from genome assembly GCF_040653115.1 of Streptosporangium sp. NPDC048047. NCBI lineage: Bacteria > Bacillati > Actinomycetota > Actinomycetes > Streptosporangiales > Streptosporangiaceae > Streptosporangium > Streptosporangium sp. NPDC048047. Next base: position 7,007 of record NZ_JBEZNH010000060.1, read on the forward strand.
CGGGGTCGGGGCGGCCGACGACCGCGGCGTCGGCCACCGCGGGGTGCGCGGCCACGACCGCCGCGACCTGCGCCGCGACGACCTTCTCGCCGCCGGTGTTGATCATGTCGTCGGCCCGGCCGAGCACCCGCAGCCGGCCGCCGGTCACCTCGCCGAGGTCGGAGGTCAGGAACCAGTCGCCGTCGCGGGCGGCGGCGGTGAGGTCGGGGCGCAGGCGGTAACCGGAGAACAGCACGGGCCCGGTGAGGCGGATCCGCCCGTCGCCGCCGATTTTGAGATCTACATTGTCAAGGGGCTCGCCGTCGTAGACACATCCGCCACAGGTCTCGCTCATGCCGTAGGTGGTGACGACGCGGGCGCCGGCGGTACGGGCGTCGGCGAGCAGGGCCGCGGGGGCGGCGGCGCCGCCCAGCAGGATCGTCCGGAAGGCCGCCGGACCGGCCGGGTCGGCGGCCAGCAGGCGGCGCAGCTGGGTCGGCACCAGCGAGATGTGCTCGGCCCCGGAGGCCAGCACCGCCTCCGGGGAGAAGCCCTCGTGCACGATCGGTTCGGTCCCGCCGAGCAGCGACCTCACCAGCACCTGCAGGCCCGACACGTGGGAGGGCGGCAGGCAGCACAGCCAGCGCTCGCCGGGACGGGCGCCCAGCCGGCGCAGCGAGGCGGCGGCCGAGGCCCGCAGCGCGGCGGCCGTGAGCTGCACCCCCTTGGGGACGCCGGTGGAACCGCTGGTGGCGATGACCACGGCCGTCTCCGCCGCCACCGGGACGCCGCCGGCGTACGGCGCGCCGTCGAGGTGGGTGGGGCGCAGCGCCGCAAGCGTCGCCCGCAACGCGGGGGCGGGCAGGGCGGGCGGCAGGGGCAGGACCGCGGGGCCGTCCCCGCCGAGCGCGGCGGCGACGGCGGCGGTCAGCCGGGGGCCGGGGGGCAGCGTCAGGGCGTGCAGTTCCCGCCCCCCGGGAGGGGGCTCCAGGTGTGCGGGTCCGGTCGTCACGGTCGTAAGGTTAGTGCCGAATGCCGAGTGAGGACCGGGGGAGACCCCGGTGAGGAAGGGGCGAGACGATCGTGAGCACCGAGCGGGCCGAGCCGGGCGGCAACGAGGCGGCGGCGGGCGAGGGGCGTCCCCTGCCGGAGAGCGTCCAGAAGCGCGCGGTCGACTGGAAGCGGTCGGGCGACTACGAGGACATCGTCTACGAGACCGGCGAGGGCATCGCGAAGATCACGATCAACCGGCCCGAGCGGCACAACGCCTTCCGCCCGACCACGCTGTTCGAGCTGCGCCGGGCCTTCGACGTCGCCCAGGAGGACGGCGAGGTCGGTGTGATCATTCTCACCGGCGCCGGCGACCGGGCCTTCTGCTCCGGCGGCGACCAGAAGATCCGCGGCGACGACGGCTACGTCGACAAGTCCACCCCGCACGTCGGCCGGCTGAACGTGCTGGACCTGCAGGTGCAGATCCGTCGCTGCCCCAAGCCGGTCATCGCGATGATCGCCGGTTACGCCATCGGCGGCGGCCACGTGCTGCACGTCTGCTGCGACCTGTCCATCGCCGCCGACAACGCCGTCTTCGGCCAGACCGGCCCGAAGGTCGGCTCCTTCGACGGCGGCTACGGCTCCTGGCTGCTGGCCGAGACCGTCGGCCTGAAGCGGGCCCGTGAGATCTGGTACCTGTGCCGCCAGTACGACGCGAAGACCGCCCTGGACTGGGGCCTGGTCAACGCCGTCGTCCCGCTGGCCGAGCTCGAGACCGAGACCGTCAAGTGGGCCAGGGAGATGCTGGAGAAGTCGCCGCTGGCGCTGCGCATGCTCAAGGGCGCGCTGAACGCCGTCAGCGACGGCGCCGCCGGCATGCAGCAGTTCGCCGGGGACGCCACCCTGCTGTTCTACATGAGCGAGGAGGCGCAGGAGGGCCGCGACGCCTTCAAGGAGAAGCGCAGCCCCGACTTCGGCCAGTTCCCGCGCCGGCCGTAATGGGGGAGACGCTGCCGCGGGACCCGGTGGGCCGGGCCGCGGGCACGGCGGGGCGCCGCGCTCGCAGGTCGTGGCGGGTGGCGCGGTGAACCCGGCCACCGCGCTCGCGACCGTGCTGGTGGACGAGCTGGCCCGCTGCGGCCTGACCGACGTGGTGCTCGCGCCCGGCTCCCGCTCGACCCCGCTCGCGCTGGCCGTGCACGCCGACAGCCGGCTGCGGCTGCACGTGCGCGTCGACGAGCGGTCGGCGTCCTACCTGGCGGTGGGCCTGGCCCGCCGCGGGGAGCGGCCGGTGGCGCTGGTCTGCACCTCCGGCACCGCCGCGGCCAACTTCCACCCCGCGGTGATCGAGGCGCACGAGTCGGGGGTGCCGCTGCTGGTGCTCACCGCCGACCGGCCGCCCGAGCTGCGCGACACCGGCGCCAGCCAGACCGTCGACCAGGTCAAGATGTACGGCACGGCGGTCCGCTGGTTCGGCGAGGTCGGCGTGCCGGAGAACCGCCCCGGTCAGGTCGCCTACTGGCGTTCGCTGGCCTGCCGCGCCTACCAGCGCGCCCTGGGCCCCTACGACCCCGGCCCGGTCCATCTGAACGTCCCCTTCCGTGAGCCGCTCGTCCCCGACGGCGACGCCTCCTGGTGTGAGCCCCTGGACGGCGGCGGCTCCGCCGGGCCGTGGGTCCGTGCCCGGGTGGCGCCCCCGGCGTCGGCGCTGCACCTGCCGCCGACCCGGCGCGGGGTGCTCGTCGTCGGAGACGGCGCGGCCAACGTGCGGCGGTACGTCGCGGCGGCGGGCATGGCCGGCTGGCCGGTGCTGTCGGAGCCGCACGGCAACGCCCGCTACGGCGACCACGCGATGCCGGCGTACCACTTCCTGCTCGGCGCCCCGGAGTTCACCGAGGGGCACCGGCCCGACGTGGTGGTCACCCTGGGCCGGCCGAGCCTGTCGCGGCCGCTGCTGGGGTGGCTGGGGCAGGCCGCCGAGCACATCGTGGTCACCGGCGACCTGACCCGCTGGCCGGATCCGACCCGTTCGGCCACCCAGGTGGCGCAGGCGGTGGAGATCCCGGTCGCGGCGGGCGACGACGACTGGCTGCGTTCCTGGCGGCGCGCCGACGCCGCGGCCCGCGCCGCGGTCGACGAGGTGCTGGACGGCTCCGGGTTCAGCGAACCGCTCCTGGCCCGCGACCTGGCCGAGGCGCTGCCCAACGGGTCGCTGCTGTTCTCCGGCTCCTCCATGCCGATCCGTGACCTGGACCAGGCGATGCGGCCCCGCCGGGGTCTGCGGGTCATGGCCAACCGGGGGGCGGCCGGGATCGACGGCGTGGTCTCCAGCGCGATCGGCGCGGCGCTGGCCCACAACGGCCCCGCCTACGCGCTGCTGGGCGATTTGACGTTCCTGCACGACCAGAACGGCCTGATCCTGGGGCCCCGTGAGCCCCGTCCCGACCTGTGCCTGGTCGTGGTGAACAACGACGGCGGCGGGATCTTCTCGCTGCTGCCCCAGGCCGCGCTGCGCGAGCCGTTCGAGCGGCTCTTCGGCACCGCGCACGGGGTGGACCTGGCGCACGTGGCCGCGGCGACCGGCACGCCGTACACCTTCGTGGACGAGGTGGGGCAGTTGCCCAAGGCGCTGCGCGGGGAGGGGGTCCGGATCGTGGAGGCCCGCACCGAGCGGGAGCCCAACGCGGCGCTGCACGCCGCGATGCGCGAGGCGGCCCACGCCGCGATCCGCGGGGCCGTCTGACGTTCCCGGCGCCGGCGATCCGTGCCGGGGGATCCGGGTACGGCGGTGCGGTACGGCGCGCCCGGCTCCGCTCGTCCGGCCGGTGCGGCCCGCCCGTCTTCAGGCCCTGACCGGCGCGTCCGGCTGTGCCGTGCCCGGACGGTCCGGATGGCGAAGATCGCGGCATCGGACCAATAGGGTGGCATCCATGCATGTCGACGCGTTGCTCCAGTCGATTCCGCCGCTGTGGGTCTGCCTGATCGTCGGGCTGGTGATCGGGGTGGAGAGCCTGGGCATCCCGCTTCCGGGGGAGATCGTCCTGGTCAGCGCCGCGCTGCTGGCGGCCAAGGGGGTCGTCGACCCGGTGTGGGTCGGCGTCTGCGCCAGCGCCGGGGCGATCGTCGGCGACTCGATCGGCTACGCCATCGGCCGCAAGGGGGGTCAGTCCCTGTTCGACCGGCTGGGACGCAGGTTCCCCAAGCACTTCGGTCCGGAGCACATCGCCAGGGCGGCGCACTACTTCCACCGCTACGGCATGTGGACGGTGTTCTTCGGCCGGTTCATCGCGTTGCTGCGCATCCTGGCCGGGCCGCTGGCGGGCGCGCTGCGCATGCCGTACTGGCGGTTTTTGATCGCCAACGTGCTGGGCGGGATCGTGTGGGCGGGCGGCACCACCGCCGCGGTCTACTCGGTGGGCCGGGTCGCCGAGCAGTGGCTCAAGGGCTTCTCCTGGGTGGGGCTGGCCGTGGCGGTGCTGTTCGGCATGGCCACCACGGTGTTCATCAAGCGGCGGGCCACCAGGGCGGCCGCGGAGTCGGCCGAGGGGGAGCACGGCAAGGCGGTCGGCGCCTCCTGAGCCGGACCGGCCGGGGACGTCTTTCAGATCCTCCGGGGCTCTCAGGTCTCCGGGGCCGGTGCGATGGTTTCGTTCGCGTGTAGCTGTATGCGGCGATCCGGCGTGATGTGCGGGCGGGGTTGTCGATCCGCGGGGTAATGCGCAAGCACGGGGTCTCGCATCCAACAGCGGCTCAAGGCCAAGGGCGCCTGCCGGCTAGAGCTGGACCACTACCTGGAGGCCCTGGTGCGCAAGCCCGGCGCAATGCCCGGCGCGACCGCGCTGGAGCAGGCCCGCCCGGTGGGCCGGTTCACGCCCGTCCACGACGCCTGGTGGGCGGGGCTGCTCGCAAGGCCCACGGCGATGCCGAGGACCCGACCGGCACTGGCAAGGCCGATCAGGCGGCATCGGTCCCGGCCGTGACCGTGACCTCGCTGACCGCGCGGCGGCTGGCCCATCTGCCTGTCGGCCGGCGGCCGTTGCCGTCGGTGGCCCACTACGACCAGCTCTTGCGCCGCCGCCCATCCGGGAAACAAGGATCGACCAGCCAGGGAGAGGTTCAATGACGACCAATCGCCACCGCGGACTGACCGAACAAGCCGCCGATACCGCCGTGAACAGCGCCTGCCGTATGCTGCGGCTGCCCACCGTCCGGGCCAAGTTCCCCGAACTGGCCGAGGCCGCCGGCGACAAGCAACTCAACAAGACCATCGCCCGCTACGGCCGTGTCGACCTGCTCTGCATCGACGAACTCCGCACCGCTGCCCGCCCTTACCTATGCGTTTCGGGAGTCTCTCGAACATGGGCCCAGCCGCCAAGTGGCTCTGTGATAGCTGCGGTCACGACCAGCGGGTGGATCAAGAACACGGCTGGACGTTCCTCAAGGCAAGGGCCGGTCGGAGTTGCCGAGTGATCCGGGAAACTGCCGGTCTCGGCTATTTTTGATCTTGACCCTAAACCTGGACCTCGGAGATGAGCGTTGACGGCTGCACAGCCTCACCAGATCGACCCCTTCGAAGCCGTGGCGTGCCTGTTCAGGTTGTGGCTGCCGGGATGGCGGCTCGCGGTTGTCGGAGGCGAGACTCCCGAGGAGGAGTGGATCTCCACGCCTTCCCTGATCGAGGTGACGGAGTACGGGGCGTTCCCGGGAACCTTCATCGGCCCCGGTGGGCAGCGCCACCCAGTGGCCGTCGAGTGGTTCGACATCGATGACCCAGACGAGACATCCGACAGCCCCCTATGCGCGTCATGGGGCCTGCCCACCGAGGGTGCGGAGCAGACGTACGAGTCCCTCATCGGAGCACTGGAATCCGGTGGCAGCCTAAACCGGCGAGGCCGAGCACTGGCCGGATACGCTGCCGGCTACCTTGCCGCAGACGCCACAGACCTGCTGCGGATCGAGGCCGCCGCCGAACCGGGCGGCCCCGTACTTGATGATGAGCTGCACCTACTGGTGCGCAGTTGGAGGAGGACGTGGCGAGTGTCGCTGGGCTCCGCCCCGATCGTCTCCGATGGCCCCATCGAGGCCGAGTACCGAATCGCCTGCGTCACGGCGCTTTTGAGTCAATTCCTCACTATCAACAATACCGACGCGGTGACATTCGAGGTGAGTTTCGGAACTCACGACGTCAACCTCGACGTCTCTGATCCCTACGACGCCTTCCGGGCAGGCTGGTCAGGAGACGGGCACTGGCTGATCGCCGAGGAGGGCGACGACGAGGACGATGACGTCCTCTGGCCGCTGGACGCAGCCTCCCTGGAAGCCGCGCTGGCGGAGTCGGAACGGAACATCGTCCAAGCGGCCCGGGCCACTAGCATGCTCTGGGAATTCGACGATACGACCCCCGAGATTCCCGGCGACGAACTCGTCTCCTGGCTGGCCCGCGACCTCTACGAGACGATCGCCACTGGGGTGACCGGCACATCCGGACCCCTGCTCGCCTTCGCCAAGGAGTTCCCCCTCGATGAGGTTCTGCGCGGTGAAGGGGATTCATGCCTCCTCTTGGCCGGCCCGGAGCGCACTGCCCTCGTCTACGTCAGCTGACCGCCGCCAGCGAGTACACCACCCCGGGCCGTCGAGGCAGGCCATCGCATGAGACCCAGCCGTACCGCACCACGATGTTGGCTTAGTGGCCCGTCTCTGAACCTTGATCGGGTAATTGGTCTCGAACGGTGAACCCGGCAAGCTGGCTGCTTCTGCAACCTGTGGGAGGTGGTCGTGGCTCGCCGACCGGAAGTGTTCGTCCGGCCCTTCTCGATGGAAGAGGGCCGCAAGCTGCAGCGCATCACCCGCTCGGCCAAGGACCAGGTCAAGCTACGCCGGGCGATCGTGGTGATGATGTCCGGCCAAGGCCGATCAGGGCCGGACATCACCTCGTTGATGCAGGTCAGCGACAACTACGTGCGTGATGTCATCCACGCCTTCAACGAGCGGGGGTTCGACGCCCTGGACCCAAAATGGAGCGGGGGCCGTCCACCGACGATCAGTGAGCAGACGCGCGAGTACATCTGCCTGATCGCCCGGACGGTCCCCGCCGAATGGTGCATCTCCGGACACTCCACCTGGAGCCTGCGCACCCTGGCCGAACACCTGATCGGCCGAGGTGTGGTCACTGCCATCAGCCGCCAACACCTGTCGCGGATCCTGTGCGCGGGCAAGGTGAGCTGGCAGACCACCACCTGGAAAGCCTCCAACGGACCGCCTCTCCGGCCCGGCTGCGCGCCACCTACAACCGCTACTTCGGCGTGATGCACATGATTGCCGCCCTCGACCTGGCCACCGGTCTGCTCTACTACCGCATCCGCACGCGCAAACGGTGGCGGGAGTTCCTGTCCTTCCTCAAGACGTTACGGACCCGCTGGCCTGCCGAGAAGCTGTACGTGATCATGGATAACCACTCGCCGCGCAAACACCCCCGAGTCCGCGCCTGGGCCGCCGCCAACAACGTCGAGCTGGTGTTCCTGCCCACCTACGGCTCGTGGCTGAACTGGATCGAATCCGAATTCGCCGTGCTGCGCTATTACGCCCTCAACGGCACCGACCACCGCACCCACGACGAGCAGAACGCGGCGATCGGCGCCTACGTACGCCGGCGCAACCGCCGCGCTCAGCCCAAGACCAGCTTTGCTGCCAGCTCAGCCATCCGCAGCTGGACCAGTTACCCGGCCAAGGCTGCGTGACGGGCCGCTAGCCTGGTGCGAATGGATCATCAGGACCCACCATCCCGAGCACGTCGCCGCCTTGCCGTACTTCTTCGAGAGTTACGGCGGCGAGGTTCCCGACTGGCCGCGGCGGCACGAGGCGATGCTGGCCCGCTGCCGCGACCTGCTCGCCTTCACCACCGGCTGGAGCGACGAAAGCGTCCAGCTCTGGCAGACCGCATCGCGACCACGACTGGCTGGACGGCCGCGTGAGAGCGGTACTCGCTCTGGCGAGTGCCTGCCTCCTCACCCTCACGACGGCCTGCGCCGCCGCACCCGCACGCACCGCCGCCTCGGCGACTCCCTCTCCACCCGCTTCCCCGTCCGCATCTCCATCCGCATCTCCGTCCGCGTCGCCCACTCCGACGCGGGTGCCCGTCGCCGGTTCCCGCCGCTCACGGCATTTCGACCTCAACCGCGACGGCTTCAACGACCTGCTATTCCAGGGCCGGCAGACCCTCAAGGTGCTGTACGGCTCGAAGCGGGGCCTGAGCGCCTCCTCCGCCGACCTCGGTCTGCCTCTCGGCTACACCGGCGCCTGGACGGCCGACCTCGACGGCGACGGCTACGCCGACGTGATCGGACAGCACGAGCAGCGAGGTCCGTACGTGGCCTGGAGCGGCCCGGGCCGGCCGCCTTCCCAGGCGACACTGCACCGGCTCGTCCTGCCCGGCGGATCCGACTGGGAGAGCGCCGTCCCGGGCGACTTCAACGGCGACGGAGCCGTCGACCTCGCCGCCCACACCCTCGAAGGGGGCAAACTCGGCGTCTTTTACGGCCCGTTCACCCGGGCGGGAAAGCCTGCCAGACACACCGTCCAGACCGTGACCATCACGGACAGAATCGACAACCTGGTCGCCGGCGACCTGGCTGCCAAGCGTGCCACCGACCTTCTCGCCTACGACTTCGTCGAAGAGTCCCAGCAGCCGCCAACCCTCCTCAAGGGCGGCCCGCGCGGCCTGGCCACGGAAGGCACCCTGCTCAACGCCGGCTCGGCGTCGGCGTTCGGCGACTTCGACGGCGACGGCCTCACCGACGTCGTGACCGCCGACAGCGGCGCCCGCAACGACGAGCCCGGCGCCGACGAGGAAGGGCCGGAGATCTCCAACCTGATGACCGTCTACTACGGCAGTGATCGAAAACCCCAGACGTTCACCTACGACGGTGAGAACGAGTTGGATGCCTGGCGAGGCCTCAAGAACCTCGGCTTCGGCGCCGTGGTGGCAGGAGACCTCAACCACGACGGTCTCGACGACCTGGCCGCCGGCAACCGCATGGGCACCCAGGGCACCGAGCTGTTCTACGGGAGCCGCAAGGGGCTGACTCGTCCGGGCACCATGGTGTCGCGCAGCGACTCGGCCGTCACGGACATCTTCACCGACAGGCCGGCAATCGCCGTTCCCCTGGCGATCCGTGACTACGACGGCGACGGCAAGGCCGAACTCATCCTGCGGACCGTCACCCACGGATCGCAGCCAAGCAGACTCTGGATCTTCAACGGCACTCGGCAGAAGGCTCAGTTCCCGATCTAGTGGGTCATGATCCCGGGCAGGCGGTTCTGGAAGTCGAGAACTCCCACCCAGGTGGGGCGCAGAGCGATGCGGGCCATTCTGGTGTCGGGGTGGTCGGCTCCGGTGACGTAGCCTGCACCGCCCTCTTCGCCGAGGTAACGGCGGGTAGCTTGGCCTGTTCGGGGACCACACCACTGACTTCGGCGATGGTGACCCGGCCGCGCAGCATGAGCACCTCTGGTGGATGGGGCTCGGTGTCGATCGTTACCGCGACGTCGGGATTCGTGCGGAGGGCATGCACGCGTCGTTCCGGTTCCTCGATCCCCAGCGGGGGCAGTGGATGAACGTCGACATCACCAGTTCCTCACCGGTCCATACGAACCACGTCGACATCACTCGAGGCGCTCCGTCGGTCGCCGTGTAAGCCAGGCGCGCTGGGATCGTCGAGCGGAGAAGGCGCTCCGCGAGGTCGGTCTTAAGCAGCCGTACGTCCCCTGTGGGAGTCCATAGATCATCTCTCCTTCGGGTTGTTGGAAAGAGAGACCCGGGGGCCGCGGCCAACTCATCGTTGTCCAGAAAAGTCGCTTCCCAGGCACGGTTGTTGAGTGGCCATACAGCAGGGCCGGGCTGTCGTCCCGGCCGCAGGCTGACAGCTTCACCGCCCCGATCAATTACCTGGCCGACGTTGCGTGACAGGCCATTAGCTGGCGGCTGGGGCCCAGGTTCGGGAGAAGATCCTCATCTCCGCGGCACCGTCATTAAATGTCATCGACATCACCGTCTCGACGCTTCCGCAACCGTCGCCCAAACCAGCGAGCAAACGTTGCCGCTTCTCGCGTTCACAGTCGGTGCGACGCGGACGCCGCGCCGCACCGGTCTTTTCGGGGTCTCAGAGGGCGTTGTGCGGGCCGATATCCATGATGTCAAGTGTGATCAGGTGGATTTGCAGCGTTACGACTTGTCGGCGGGTTCCTGTGTGCCGGGATGGCCGTGTGAGCGAGCGCAAGCCGTATCCGAGCGACTTGTCCGACGAGCAATGGGCGCTGATCGAGCCGGTGATCACGGCATGGAAAGCCGCTCACCGTTCCGTCGGCGGACACCAGGGCGACTACGCGATGCGCGGGATCGTCAACACGATCCTCTACCAGGAGCGCACCAGCGACCTGCCGCCCGGCAGCGCGACGACGGCACCGATCAGAAGATCCACGACCTGCTGCGCTGGCACGTACGGGAGAAAAGGTGAAGATTGTCCGACCTATCCTGGTCGTGCTGGACACTCAGAGCGTCCATGCGGCGGCCGGGATCCCCGCCACCACGACGGGAAAGGACGCGAACAAGAAGGTGCCGGGCCGCAGACGTGCTCGGCCTGGTCAACAGGGGCATCCTCGTCGAGACAGGACCCGGACTGTTCGCTCAGCCGCGTCCGTAATCCGACAGGTAACGCTCTGATCTGGCCACCTTACCTACAGTAGGACGCTGTAGGTGGGGCATCGAGCGCACGATGTCCTGGCTGACCGAATGCCGCAGACTCACCCAGCGCTATGAACGCAGCCCCCGCGACTGCCTGGCCTTTCTCGGTCTTGCCGCCGCCCTCTGCTGCTATAAACGACTCGTCCGACTCACCACGCAGAGCACGGTCTCAACCGAGTCGGGAACCGACTTACCGCATAAGGCGTGATGCGCAACACTGGTGCCCGTCAGGGGAGGACGCCAGGTCGGGTCACAGTTGCCGGAGGTTCGAGTGGAACGCGGGACGTTGATCGCAGGCAAGTACGAGCTGCGTGAAAGGCTCGGCCGAGGCGGAATGGGCGAGGTGTGGGCCGGTCGCGACCGCAACCTCCACCGTGACGTGGCAGTCAAGCTGCTCATCCGCGACGACGACGCTTCGCCGGACCTGCTCCACCGATTCGAGCGCGAAGCCGTGGCAGTCGCACAGATCAACCACCCTCACGTGGTCTCGCTCTACGACCGGGGCGTCCATGACGGTCTGCAGTTCCTGATCATGGAGAAGATCGCCGGCATCACGCTCACCCATCACATTCATGACCAAGCCCCCATGCCGACGACGCGCGCGCTGGAGATCGCCCAGGAGATCTGTGCAGCCCTCGTCGCCGCGCACCGGGCCAACGTCATCCACTACGACATCAAACCGTCCAACGTCATGATCGGTGCCGACGGCCACATCAAAGTGATCGACTTCGGCATCGCCGGTTTCACGCATGCCCATACCTTCACCGTCGTCCCCACGACCATGCTCTCCCCTGTCGGCACCGCCCTGTACGGTGCACCGGAGCAATTCCTCGACCAGCGCGGTGACGAACGCTCCGATCTCTACGCTCTCGGCAGTGTCCTGTTCGCCCTGCTCACAGGCAATCCGCCCTTCGGGGAAGGCGGCCCGCTGTCCGTTGGACGCCACCGGAATCACCACCACGGATCCGCGCCATGCCACGCCCGTCGGTGGTCCCGCCGGTCGCCGAACTTACGGATGGAGCCTCGTAACGGCTGTCACGTTGGAGCAGGCCGCGGAATTCCGCTGGGGCCCCAGTTACTCCGCACTGCACATCCAGCCCAGGGCGATGGGGCCTCAGGGCACACGCGTCAACTCCATCAGCCCCGCAGGTATGGTCCACCCTCGCTCCCCCCAAGGGAAAGCAGGTCGCTGGCCACTCTGTGTGGTGGGCCCTATGACCGAGCAGGAACATCAGTCCCTCGTCGGCTCCATCGCCCGCCACGCGGGGGCGCGCTGGAATCCGGACCCCGGCGTATAGCAGGATGAACGGCATGGCCATGGGGAAGGGCATCGAGCGTCCGCAACATGCAGCACTGCGAGACAACAGTCCTGGGCGTCCGGTTGCGGCATGAGAGGTGCGTACGGGGCCGGTGGATGAAGCGGCTCTTCGCGCTCGTCACGCTCCCGTGCTCTGCGGGCGGGAGCCTGCCAGGACCAGCCATGCCGTTTCAGCAGCCGCCACTGGCCACCGACAGGCTCACTCGCAAGTCCTTCGCGATCACCGCGGTCTTCTCACCCGCCGCGAACCGTCGCCCGGCCTGAAGTCGGATCTCCTCACGAAACGCCTGTCGCTCAGCGGTCAGGCCCCCACCCTCTGAATGCCTCATCCCGCCGGCATGCCGCAGGGATCATGAACCGTCGCTGCCCGGCGACGATACGGAAACCTCAGTAACCCATAAGGCAAAGGGGACAATAAGCTCACGCAGCGCCCTCTCGCGGGGTGATCCCGGCCGTCAGGGGCGTCCGGCGAGGTCACCGTTCAGGTAGCGGACGCCGGTCGCGTCCTCGGACAGCCGCCAGAGGCGCTCGGCCAGGGCGGGGTCGTCGGCGGGCGGGACGAGCGCCTCGAAGTGGATGCGGGGGTCCGTGCGGCGGCCGGAGAAGCCGAGGAAGTGCCCGGTCCGCGCCTCCGGGCTCGTGGCGGCGAACGCCAGCGGCAGCGCGCCCTGTTCCGCCGGACGGCTGAACAGCGGTTTGACGATCGCCAGCACCGCCTTCTGCGTGAGGCCCCCCTTGTCCTGCATCGGCGTGGAGGCCATTCCCGGGTGGGCCAGGAAGCTGCGCACGGGGCTGCCCGCCCGTCGCAGCCTGCGGTCCAGCTCGGCGCCGAAGAGCAGGTTCGCGGTCTTGGACTTCACGTAGGCGACGCCGGAGGAGATGGGGCGTTCGGCGGTGAGGTCCTCGAAGTCCGTGCGGGGGCGCACACGGCGGTAGAGGTTCGAGCCGACGGTGACCACGCGCGGGTCGTGGTCCGGGCGGAACAGCTCCAGCAGCAGGCCGGTGAGGGCGAACGGGCCCAGGTGGTTGACGGCGAAGACGTTCTCGTACCCCTGGGGTGTCGGGGCGGGCGTCCGTACGCCGATGCCCGCGTTGTTGAGCAGCACGTCGATGCGGCGTCCGTCGGCGTGCATGCGGTCGGCGAAGCGCCGCACCGAGTCCAGGTCGGCCAGGTCGACCTGGCGGACCTCGATGTCGCCCCGCAGGCCGGCGCGGACGCGCTCGCCCTTGGCGGGGTCGCGTACGGCCATGATGACGCTCGCGCCGCGGCGGGCGAGCCGGTCGGCGACCACGAGGCCGAGTCCGCTGCTCGCGCCGGTGATCAGGGTCGTCCGGCCGCTCTGGTCGGGGATGTCGTCGAAGGACCAGGTCAATGCCATGTTCGCCGTCCCGGGTTCGAGTTAGGGGATAGATTATCCGTTTCAAGGTACCACGCTAGCGGATGGTTTATCCTCTTGGTGTGACAATGCGTGCCGACTCCGCCCGCGTACGGGCACGGATGCTGGCCGCCGCGCGCGCACGCGTCGCCGCCGGTGACCTCGAACTGCCGCTCAACGCCATCGCCAAGGACGCCGGCGTCGGCGTCGGAACGGTGTACCGGCACTTCACCGGCCGCCAGGCGCTGCTGGAGGCGCTGGCGGCGGACGGCTACCGGGAACTCGTCGCGGCGGCCGCGGCGGCCGCCGCCGACCCGGACATCGCGGGCGGCCTGCGCGACCTGCTGCGCGCCGCCCTGCGTCACCAGCTCACCGACCCCGCGCTCGCCGAGGCCCTGTCGACGCCCGAGTGCCGGGGCGCGGAGACCCTGGCCCTGGCCGGCGAACTCCAGGCGCTGTCGGCGCGCGTGCTCGACCGCGCCCGCGCGGCCGGGGTCGTCCGCGCCGACGTCGTCCCGGACGACGTACGCCGGCTGACGTGCGGGCTGCAGCACGCGATCCGCGGCGGCGAGGACGAGGACGGCGTCGTGACCGACCGCTATCTGGAGATCCTGCTGCGCGGCCTCCGGCCGTAGTCCGCGGGCCGGGCCGGCCGCCTCCGGGCGACGCGTCCGCCTTCCGGCCCGACCGGCCGCGGGCCGTGGGCCGCGAATGGTGGGCTGCCGGCTTCGGGCCGTGGAGGTTCGCCCGCCGTCTCGCCGCTTGCGGGCCGTATCCGGCGTCCGACTACCAGGTCTGGGGATGTGGTGTCGTCGCGGTCCGGTCACGGTGGGTGTACGACCTATCTGAGGAGGGCCACATGCGACCCGCCGAGACGCCGCCCGCCGCCCGCGAGCCGGTGGCGAACTACCGCACCTACGCGGAGGCCCAGCGTGCCGTGGACTACCTGTCGGACCAGAAGTTCCCGGTCGAGAACACCTCGATCGTCGGGGTGGACCTGCGGCTCGTGGAGAAGGTGCTCGGACGGCTGACCTACCTGCGCGCGGCCGGGATGGGCGCGGCGTCGGGCGCCTGGATCGGGTTGCTGGTCGGACTGTTCCTGGCGATCTTCGTTCCCGGGCGGTCCGGCCTCCTGCTGATTCTGTGGGGCCTGATCTGGGGTGTGATCGCCGGCGTGATCTTCGGCCTGGTCGGTCACGCGCTCACCGGGGGCAAGCGCGACTTCGTCTCCTCCAGCGAGCTGATCGCCGACCACTACGAGGTGCTGGCCACGGCGCCGCACGTCGTCGAGGCGCGCAGGGTCCTGGAGACGATGTCCCCGGGCGGGGCGTCCGTCGGGACGATGCCGCCCGGCTCGGCCACGCCCGGCGGGAGCGCTTCCCCTCCGGTGTCCGGGGGGATGCCTCCGGCGTCGCCCGGGGCTCCGGGGACGATGCCGCCCGGCGCCGTCCCGCCGCGCCCCTGAGACAGAGGCCCTGATAGGGGCCCTGAGAGGGGCCCTGAGAGGGGCCCTGAGAGGGGCCCTGAGAGGGGCCCGGAGAGGGGCCCGGAGAGGGGCCCTGAGAGGGGCCCGGAGAGGGGCCCGGAGGCGAGGGCCCCGGGACGGGGCCCTGAGAGAGGGCGTTCCCGGGATCGCGCCCCCACGGACGGCCTCTCCGGGACGGCGTCCCCGTGACAGGCCGGCGGCGGAACCGTCGGAACCGTCAGGTCTGAGGATGTGGCGGCGGGCCGTACGGGGCGAACGTGGGCCGCATGGGGTGAGACCCGGCCCCGCGGCGGTCCGCGGGGCGCCCGCCGGAGGTCAGAGCGCACTCGTCGGAGGTCAGCATGGCCAAAGCAGTCGGGATCGACCTGGGGACCACCAACTCGGTGATCGCCACGATGGAGGGCGACACGCCCACGGTCATCCCCAACGCCGAAGGGTCACGGACGACGCCGTCGGTCGTGGCCTTCACCCCCGAGGGCGAGCGCCTGGTCGGGCAGCTGGCCCGGCGGCAGGCGATCCTCAACCCCAAGGGGACGATCTCCTCGGCCAAGCGGTTCATCGGCCGCCGCTACGACGAGGTCTCCAGTGAGATCAACGCCGTCTCCTTCGACGTGGTGTCCGGCCCGGACGGCGCGGTCCGCTTCGACGTGCGCGGCAAGCTGTACGCGCCCGAGGAGATCGCCGCCCAGATCCTGCGCAAGCTCGTCGACGACGCCTCGAAGTTCCTGGGGGAGAAGGTCACCGAGGCGGTCATCACCGTCCCGGCCTACTTCAACGACTCCCAGCGCCAGGCGACCAAGGACGCGGGGAGGATCGCGGGCCTGGAGGTGCTGCGGATCATCAACGAGCCCACCGCGGCGGCGCTCGCCTACGGCCTGGACCGCAAGGAGAACGAGACCGTGCTGGTCTTCGACCTGGGCGGCGGCACGTTCGACGTCAGCGTGCTGACCGTCGGCGAGGGCGTCGTCGAGGTACGGGCGACTGCCGGTGACACCCACCTGGGCGGCGACGACTTCGACCGGCGCATCGTCGACCACCTGGCCGACGAGTTCCAGCGCGACACCGGCATCGACCTGCGGGAGGACCCCCAGGCGCTGCAACGGCTGTTCGAGGCGGCGGAGAAGGCGAAGGTGGAGCTGTCGGCCGTCACCCAGACGCAGATCAGCCTGCCGTTCATCACCGCGGACGCGAGCGGGCCCAAGCACCTGAACACCACGCTGCGGCGGGCGACGTTCGAGGAGATCACCGCCGACCTGCTGGAACGGTGCCGGGGGCCGGTGGAGCGGGCCATGTCCGACGCCAGGCTCACCGCGGCCGACGTCGACGAGGTGATCCTGGTCGGCGGCTCGACCCGGATGCCCGCCGTGCAGGAGCTGGTGCGCCGCATGACCGGCGGTAAGGAGCCCAACATGACGGTCAACCCCGACGAGGTCGTGGCGCTGGGCGCCGCGGTCCAGGCGGCCGTCATCAAGGGCGAGCTGAAGGACGTCGTCCTGCTCGACGTGACCCCGCTGTCGCTGGGCATCGAGACCCTCGGCGGGATCATGACGAAGGTCATCGACCGCAACACGACGATCCCGGCCCGCCGTACCGAGGTGTTCAGCACCGCCGAGGACGGCCAGAGCGCGGTGGACGTGGTGGTGCTGCAGGGGGAGCGCGAGCGCGCCGCCGACAACCGGGTGCTGGGCCGGTTCCGGCTGGAGAACATCAGGCCCGCGCCGCGCGGTGAGCCGCAGATCGAGGTGACCTACGACATCGACGCCAACGGCATCCTGAACGTCTCCGCCCGCGACAAGGACACCGGCGCCGAGCAGCGCATCACGATCAGCGAGAGCTCGACCCTCGACCAGGGCGAGATCGAGCGGATGGTGCGCGACGCCGAGCAGCACCGCGACGAGGACCGGCGGCTGCGCGAGGCGGTCGACGCCCGCAACGCCGTCGACAGCGCCGCCTACCAGGTGGAGCGCCGCCTGCGGGAGCTGGGGGACGCCGCCCCGGTGCACGAGAAGGCGCGGGCCGACATGCTCGTCACCGAGGCCCGCGAGGCGATCGAACGGCAGGACACCCCGCTGGAGCGGCTGCGGTCGCTGGCCGAGGACCTGCGGCAGGTCTACCAGGGCCTGAGCACGGCCGGGGCCGGGGCGGGGCCGGGGGCCGGCACGGGCACCGCCGGGGCCGGCGCGGCTGCGGGCGCCGGTGCGGGCACGGGTGCGGGCGGGGACGAGGACGTCATCGACGCGGAGTTCACGACCGATGAGTGACCCGCCGGAGTGGGAGAGGACCGCCGCGGGGCCGTCCGCGGACCGGGCGGCGGGTCAGGACGCCGGTCACAACGCCGGTCACAACGCCGGTCAGAGTGCTGATCAGGACGCGGTCCGGGCCGGGGAGCGGGCCGGAGGGCCGGCCGCCGGAGCGGAGACCGGGGCGGAGGCGGAGGCGGCCGGGCTGCGGGCCCGGGTCGCCGAGCTGGAGGACCTCTGGAAACGCGCCCTGGCCGACCTCGACAACCTCCGCAAACGCGTCAGCCGCGACGCCGGGCGGGTCCGGCTGGAGGAGCGGGCGAGGGCGGCCGGGGAGTGGCTGCCCGTGCTGGACAACCTGGAACGGGCCCTGGAACACACCGAGGGCGACCCCGCCTCCCTCGCCGCGGGCCTGCGGGCGGTGCTGCAGCAGGGCCTGACCGTCCTCACAGATCTGGGGTTCCCACGCCGGGACGACACCGGGGAGACGTTCGACCCGGCCCGGCACGAGGCGGTGGCGGTGGTCCCGCGTGATGACGTGCCCGCCGGGACGGTCCTCGCGGTCGTGCTGCCCGCCTACGGCGACGGCGAGCGGCAGCTGCGGCCCGCCCAGGTCGTGGTCTCCAAGGCGGAATGATGCCGCCCGCCCGCGACTTCTACGAGATCCTCGGCCTCCCCAGGGGAGCGGGGCAGGAGGAGATCCAGCGCGCCTACCGCAGGCTGGCCCGGGAGAACCACCCCGACGTCAACAAGGACCCCGCGGCCGAGGACCGGTTCAAGGACATCGCCGAGGCCTACAGCGTGCTGTCGGATCCGGCGACCCGCCGCCGCTACGACGCCTTCGGACCGGAGTTCCGCCAGGTGCCCGAGGACGTGGACCCGGAGACCTGGGCGCGCGCCAGGGCGGCCCGCGCCGGGCGGGGCACCCGGGCGGGCGCCGGTGGCTTCGGACCGGAGGGCTTCGGTCCCGGCGTGGAGTTCGGCGAGGACATCGACCTCGACGACCTGCTGCAGGGGCTGTTCTCCGGGCGGGCGGGCCGCGCCGGGCGGGCGGGCCGCACGGGCCAGGCCGGCCGGGCCGGCCGGGGCTGGGGGCCGATCCCGGGCGCCGACCAGGAGGCCGGGATCGAGCTGACCGTCGAGGACGCCTACCGCGGCGGCCGCCGGTCCATCGCCGTGGGCGGCCGTACCCTCCAGGTGGACATCCCGCCCGGGGTGACCGACGGGCAGCGCGTACGGCTGGCCGGGCAGGGCGGCCGGGGCACCGGCGGCGCGCCGCCGGGCGACCTCTACCTGGCCGTCTCCATCGCGCCGCACCCCCGCTACCGGGTCGAGGGGCGCGACCTCCACGTCCGGCTGCCGGTGGCCCCGTGGGAGGCGGCGCTCGGCGCGGCCGTCGCCGTCGACACCCCCGGCGGCGAGGCCAAGGTCAAGGTGCCGGCGGGCACCTCCAGCGGGCGGCGGCTGCGACTGCGCGGCCGGGGGATGCCCGACCCCCGCGGCACGCCGGGAGACCTGTTCGCCGAAGTGCGGATCATGGTCCCGCCGCACCTGTCGGATGAGGAGCGCGAGCTGTTCGAGCGGCTGGCCGCCTCCTCGTCCTACGACCCGAGGAGGCGGCGGTGACCTACGCCCTGGCCCGTCCCCGGCGGCTGGACCTGGAGACCTTCGCCCGCGCCGCGGGCGTCCACCCCGATCTGCCGCGCCGCCTGGTCGTCCTCGGCGTGCTGCAGGCCCGCACCGACCCGTCGGGGACCCTGTGGTTCGAGGAGTCCCAGCTGCGGGCCATGGCGCGGATCCAGCGGCTGCGCGCCGGATTCACCCTCAACTACGCCGCCCTCGGCCTGGTGATCGACCTGCTCGACCGGATCGCCGAGCTGGAGGCCGCCGCCCGCACCCGTTCCCGGCCCGTAGGAGGCACGCCGTGGATCTCAACCGGCTGACGCAGAAGTCGCAGGAGGCGCTGCACGACGCGCAGACCGCCGCCTTGCGCCACGGCCACCAGGACGTCGACGGCGAGCACCTGCTGCTGGCGCTGCTGGACCAGTCCGACGGGCTGGTGCCCCGGCTGGTCTCACGCGCCGGAGCCGACCCCGCGCGGCTGCGGGAGGAGGTGGAGGCCGAGCTCCTCCGCCGCCCCCGGGTCGCCGGGCCCGGCGTCGAGCCGGGCCAGATCCGGGTGACGCAGCGGCTGTCGCGCCTGCTGGAGACGGCCAGGCGGGAGTCCGACCGGCTGAAGGACGAGTACGTCTCGGTCGAGCACCTCCTGGCCGCCCTGCTGGAGGAGGGGCCGGAGACCTCCGCCGGGCGGCTGCTGGCCGCCCAGAGGCTCGATCGGGAACGTCTCCTGCGGGCGCTCACCGAGATCCGCGGCCACCAGCGGGTCACCTCCGCCATGCCGGAGGCCGCCTACGAGGCGCTGGCCAAGTACGGGCAGGACCTGGTGGCCGCCGCCGCCTCCGGGCGGCTGGACCCCGTCGTCGGCCGCGACACCGAGATCCGCCGCGTCGTCCAGATCCTGTCGCGCAAGACCAAGAACAACCCGGTGCTGGTCGGCGACCCCGGCGTCGGCAAGACGGCGATCGTCGAGGGACTGGCCCAGCGGATCGCCGACGGCGACGTGCCCGAGGGACTGCGGGACAAGACGATCTTCAGTCTCGACATGGGGGCTCTGGTCGCCGGGGCGAAGTACCGGGGCGAGTTCGAAGAACGCCTCAAGGCGGTGCTCACCGAGGTCGCCGCGGCCGAGGGGCGGATCCTGCTGTTCGTCGACGAGCTGCACACGGTCGTCGGCGCCGGAGCCGCCGAGGGCGCGATGGACGCCGGGAACATGCTCAAGCCCATGCTGGCCCGCGGCGAGCTGCACCTGATCGGCGCGACCACCCTCGACGAGTACCGCAGGCACATCGAGAAGGACGCCGCCCTGGAGCGGCGCTTCCAGCCGGTGATGGTCGACGAGCCGTCGGTGGAGGACGCCATCTCGATCCTGCGGGGCCTTCGCGAGCGGCTGGAGGTCTTCCACGGGGTGACCATCCAGGACGCCGCGCTGGTGGCCGCCGTCGTGCTGAGCCACCGCTACATCTCCGACCGGTTCCTGCCCGACAAGGCCATCGACCTGGTGGACGAGGCGTGCGCGATGCTCCGTACGGAGATCGACTCGATGCCCGCCGAGCTGGACGAGCTGACCCGCAGGGTGACGCGGCTGGAGATCGAGGAGGCCGCGCTGAGCAAGGAGGAGGACGCCGCCAGCGCCGCCCGCCTCGCGGAACTGCGCGGGGAGCTGTCCGGCCTGCGCGCCGAGGCCGATGCGATGCGCGCCCGATGGGAGGCCGAACGGCAGGCGCTGCGCCGGGTGCAGGCGCTGCGCGAGGAGATCGAGCGGGTCCGCACCGAGGCCGAGCGGGCCGAGCGCGACTACGACCTCAACCGCGCCGCCGAGCTGCGCCACGGCCGGCTGCCCGAGCTGGAACGCCGGCTGCGCGCCGAGGAGGAGAGCCTGCGCGCCAAGCAGGACGCCGGGCGGCTGCTGCGCGAGGTCGTCACCGAGGACGAGATCTCCATGATCGTCGCCCGGTGGACGGGCATCCCGGTGAGCCGGCTCAAGGAGGGCGAGCGCGAGAAGCTGCTGCACCTGGACCAGGTGCTGCACGAGCGGGTCGTCGGCCAGGACGAGGCGGTGCGGCTGGTGGCCGACGCCGTCATCCGGGCCCGCTCCGGCATCAAGGACCCGCGCCGGCCGATCGGGTCGTTCATCTTCCTGGGGCCGACCGGCGTCGGCAAGACCGAGCTGGCCAAGGCGCTGGCGGAGGCCCTGTTCGACACCGAGGACAACATGGTCCGCGTCGACATGAGCGAGTACCAGGAGCGCCACACCGTCAGCCGCCTGGTCGGCGCGCCGCCGGGATACGTCGGCTTCGAGGAGGGCGGGCAGCTCACCGAGGCGGTGCGGCGCAAGCCGTACTCGGTGGTGCTGTTCGACGAGGTGGAGAAGGCCCACCCCGACGTCTTCAACACCCTGCTGCAGGTCCTGGACGACGGGCGGCTCACCGACGCCCAGGGCCGGACCGTCGACTTCCGCAACACCGTGCTGATCATGACGTCCAACATCGGCTCGATGCACCTGCTGGAGGGCGTCACGCCCCAGGGGGAGATCAAGCAGGACGTGAAGGAACGGGTCATGGGGGAGCTGCGCGGGCACTTCCGCCCGGAGTTCCTCAACCGCGTCGACGACATCGTGGTCTTCAAGCCGCTCACCATGGAGGAGATCGAGCACATCGTCGACCTGATGTTCACCGAGCTGCGGGTGCGCCTCGGCGAGCGCGGCATCCGGCTGGAGCTGACCGCCGAGGCGCGCCGCCACATCGCCGAGCGCGGCTACGACCCGGTGTACGGCGCGCGGCCGCTGCGCCGGTTCATCTCCCGGGAGGTGGAGACCCGCATCGGGCGGGCGCTGCTGACCGGGGACGTGGGCGAGGGCACGGTGGTGCGGGTCGGTCTGTCCGGCGGGGAACTGGCCGTCTCCTTCGGCTGATCCCGGGCCGGGCCCGGCTCCTGCCCGGGTCTCGCCCGGCTCGTGCCCGGTCTCCCGCGGCGGCCGCGGAGCCGGCCGGCGACCGGGAGCCGCCGGGTCAGCGCCCGTCCGGACCCGCGGCGGCCAGGGCGGCCAGCCTGGCCAGCTCGACCCTGGAGCGGACGCCGAGCTTGCGGAAGATCTGGCGCAGGTGGAAGGCGACGGTGTGCTCGCTGACGAACATCTGCTCGGCGGCCTGCCGGTTGGTCAGCCCCTGGGACACCAGGTCGCAGACGGCGCGCTCGGTGGCGGTGAGGCTGGACCAGCCGGAGTCGGGGTGGTCGACGCGTTCCCAGTGGCGTCGCCGCTCGCCCAGCTCGCGCAGCCTGCGCCGCACCCGGGCCGCGTCGCGGCGCGCGCACACGTCGTCGTAGCCGGAAAGGGCGCCGTTCAGGGTCGCGACGGCCGCGTCGCGGTCGCCGGGGGCGGCGCCCAGCAGCACGCCCAGGTCCTCGGCGGCCGAGGCCCTGGCCCACGGGTCGGCGTACCCGGCGGCGGCCCGGCCCAGCGCCGCGGGATCACGGTCGCGCAGGCCGCGGGCGTGGACGGCCGCCACCGGCGGGCCGGGCAGGCAGGGGTTGCGCCCGGCCAGGTCCTCGGCGGCGGCCGCCACCGCGTCGGCCCGCCGGCCGTCCCCGGCGGTCAGGGCGGTGCGCACCAGCCACGCCGCCGCCGCGGGCTCATCGGTCAGCACCCCGGTGTGCCCGGCCAGGCCGTCGTAGAGCCCGCCGAGCGGCGCCATCGCGGCCTCCGCCCCGTCCCGCGCCTCGATGATCCGCCCGGCCGCGAGCTCGGCGCGCAGCCGCCCGTACGGTGTGCCCGGCGTCCGTGTGGCCCGGCCGGAGGCCAGGGCCCGCGCCGCCCGTGGCAGGTCGCCCGCGCGCAGCGCCGCGGTGCCGAGCGCCGACAGCGCCAGGCAGGCCAGATCGGGGACGTCCAAGCCGGCGGCGGCCGCCAGCGCCGTCTCGGCCCGCTCGGCCGCTTCGCCGGGCCGGCCGGCGGCGAGGTCGAGCCGGGCGCGCAGCACCAGGACCGCGGCGGCCCACGCGGGCCGGTCCGCCGCCTCGGCCGCGGCGGTCCTGGTGATCTTCTCCGCCTCGTCGAGCAGCCCCAGGTCGATGAGCATCGCGGCCAGCACGGTCCGCGGCTGGGGGTCCCGGGGGCCGGGGGTCCCGGGGGGCGCCTCGGCGGCCTCGCGGGCCAGTTCCAGGCCGCGTGAGAGGCGGCCCTCATCCCAGGCGAGCAACGCGGTCACCGGCGCGGCGGGTGCCGCGAGGCGCTCGGCCTGCCGGCGCAGTGCCTGCCGTACCGGGGGCGGGACCGTCTCCAGGACCGACCGCCACAGCAGCTCGTGGCGGAAGGCCAGCTCCTCGGGCGTCGCCACCAGCAGCCCGGCGGCCAGGGCCTCGTCCAGGGCGGGAAGCAGCGCGGCCGGGGACTCGCCGAGCAGCTCGGCGGCGTAGGAGGGGCAGAAGGACCGCCCGAGCACCGCGACGGCCTCCAGCAGGTGGCGCGTCCGGGGGCTCACCTCGTCCAGGCGTCGCCGGACCGCGGCGTGCAGCCTCCGGGGCAGCACCCCCGCCGCCGGGCCGCACCCCGTGGCTCCCGCGGCCCCGGCGGCCCCCGCGGCTCCCACAGACCCCGCCGGTCCTCCGGGCCGCCCGGTCCCCTCGGTCCCTGCGGTCCTCCCGGATCCCGTCATCCCTCCGGACTCCGCCGTTCCCGCGGGCCGGGCCACGCCGGCGTCCACCAGGACGGCGCCCTCCTCACGCAGCCCGGTCAGCAGCGCCAGCAGCAGCGCCGGGTTTCCGGCGGCCTGGGCCGCCAGCGCCGTCAGCTCCGCGTCCGGCGCGGCGCCCAGCGCGTCGGCGGCCACCCGCGCCGCGGAGACCCCGTCCAGCGGGCGCAGCGCGATCCGGGCGGCCCCCTCCTGCTCCAGCAGGCCGAACAGCCGCGCGCCGTCGTCGTCGCCGGTGGCGCGGCGCGCCAGCAGCCACGCCAGCGGGCGGCCGGCCAGCCGCGCCGGCAGCGTCCGCAACGCCATGAGCGTTACGGGATCGGCCCACTGCAGGTCGTCGAGGGCCAGCAGCAGCGGCCCGGCGGCGGCGCGCCGCTCCAGCGTGGTGCGCACCCGTTCGGCCAGCCACATGAGCAGGCCCGGCTCCCCGGGGAAGGCGCTCCGCGCGACCGCGGCGCGGGTGGTGGTCTCCTCCAGCGCCGACAGCAGCGGCGCCAAGGGCATCATGCGTTCCAGCTCGTCGGCCCGGCCGGCGGCGACGTCCGTCCCGCGGGCGGCCGCCGCCGCCGCCGCCTCGGCCAGCAGGAGGCTCTTGCCGATCCCCGGTTCGCCCTCCACCAGGAGCACGTGCGTCCCCGGACCGGCGACGCCCTCCAGCAGGCGGAGCACCTCCGCCCGCTCGGGCTCCCGGCCGCGCATCGGCGTTCCCAGTGTCTCCGGAATCGCAGGTCACCTCGAGATCACCTCGCGGCACGCGGCCGCTCTCCCATGAACCGGTTCCTGCGCCCCGGGCCATCCGGAAAAACCCATTTAGATGGATGAATACCCAGATCAATGGTCTTTTTGCCGGAACAGGACCGGGCCGTCAGCGCTCGATGAGCGTGACCTCCAGGGAGTAGTGCGAGGCGCGGTAGACGTGGGAGCCGTACTCCACCGCCCGGCCCTGGTCGTCGTAGGTGGTGCGAAGCATCGTCAGCAGCGGGGCGCCGCGCCGCTCGTCCAGCAGCCTGGCCTCGGCCGCGGTGGCCGCCCGCGCCCCCATCCGCTGGTCGGCCACGCGCATCCGCACCCCCGCCGCGCGCAGCAGCTCGTACAGGCCGCGCTCGGCGAGCCGCTCGGCGGTCAGCGGGGCGACCCCGGCGGGCAGCCAGTTGCGCAGCGGCGCCAGCGGCGCCCCGGCGGCGTAGCGGATGCGCTCCAGGCGCAGCACCTCGGCGCCGGCCGGGAGGCCGAGGGCCGCGGCGACGTCCGCGCCGGCCGGGACCGCCTCCAGGGCCAGGACCCGGGTGGCGGGCTCCTGGCCGGCCCGGCGCAGGTCGTCGTAGAGGCCGGTGAGCTCCACCGTACGGTTGACCCGGCCGTGCACGACCTGGGTGCCCACGCCGCGCTTGCGCACCAGCAGGCCCTTGTCCACGAGGTACTGGATCGCCTGGCGGACCGTCGGCCGCGACAGGCCCAGGCGGCCGGCGAGGACGATCTCGTTGTCCAGGCGCGTCCCCGGCGCCAGGTCGCCGCGCCCGATGGCGTCGGAGATCTGCTGGGCGACCTGGAAGTACAGCGGGACCGGGCTGGATCGGTCCAGCTCGATGCCGAGCTCGGCGCTCATGCCGCCCTCCCGTGGACGTCTTCCTGATCGGGGTGGTGGACATCAGGATGTCATGACCAATTCCGCCTCCGGGGCCTCCGGGGCCTCGGGGGAGTCCGTGCGGAGTGAAAGCGGCATATCAGGGAAAATGGGATGACCACCGCGGGTGCCGAAGGCCGGCGCGGCCCGCAGACGCCGCTGGAGGATTCGATGGATCTGAGCACCTCGCGCGAACTGTGCGACGTCGCGGCGGAGGCCGCCCGCGCGGTCGGCGAGCGGCTCCGCAAGGCGTTCCGGTCCCGGCCCGAGGTCGAGACCAAGCGCGACTTCCACGACCCGGTGACCGAGCACGACCGCGCCGCCGAGGAGACCATCCGGGAGGTCATCTCCCGGCGTTTCCCGGACAGCACGATCATCGGGGAGGAGGGCGGCACCACCGGGTCGGGCGAGCTGCGCTGGTACGTCGACCCGATCGACGGGACGGCCAACTTCGCCGCCGGGCTGCCGTTCTTCTGCGTGTCGGTGGCGGCCGCCGTGGGGGAGGAGCCGGTGGCGGGGGTGATCTACGACCCGGTGCGCGACGACGAGTTCCGCGCCGACCTGGGCGGCGCCTGGTGCAACGGCGTACGGCTGCGCAGCCGGGGCGCGGCGGGGGATCGGGAGGCTATGCTGCTGAGCGGCTTCCCCACCGCCGGTGACGTGGCCGCCGACCGCCAGGGGTCGCTGGAGGCGTTCGGCCGGATGCTGGAGGCGTTCGCCTCGGTGCGCCGGCCGGGCAGCGCCGCGCTGAACCTCGCGCACGTCGCCGCGGGCTGGGCGGACGTGGCCTACGGTTCGGGGGTCAAGCCGTGGGACGTCGCGGCGGGGGTGCTGCTGATCCGGCAGGCCGGCGGCGTCTACCTGCCGCTGGGGGAGTCCCTGTTCGCCCCCGGCGGCTACCTCGCCCACGTCGGCGGGTTCGACCTGGCCGGCTCGGTCATGGCCGAGGTGTGCCGCCCCGCGCCGGCGGCGTAGGCCCGGCGCGGGAACGGCCGTCCCCCTTTCCGGGGACCTCTCCCGGGACCGGGCCTCTCCCGGAGTCCGGGGACGGTCAGGGAAAGGCTCAGGGGTGGCGCAGGAACGGCCGCTCCCTGGAGGCGGCCACCGCCGCGAAGCCGTGGCGGAGCATGGCCGACTCGTACTCGGCGACGGCCGTCTCCAGCGGCACGCCGTGCCGGGCGGTGAAGACCAGCGCGTGGCGCAGGAGCCCGGCGTCGCGCAGCACGACGTTGGCGCCCTCGCCCCGGCCGGGGGACATGGTGTGGATCGCGTCGCCCAGCAGGGTCACGCCGGGCACGTGCCACGGCTCGACGGGCCGGGCGGAACGCAGCCGTACCGGGAAGGGCGCCTCGCCCTCCTCGACGAGGCGCCGGACGGCGGCAGGCCGGTCGCGGATCAGGTCCAGGGCGAGCCGGCGCAGGCCGGCCGGGTCCAGGCGCTCCGGCCGGTCCGCGCCGCCGGAGCCGTCCGGCGGGTGCGTGCCGCCGGGCCGCCCTCCCATGGAACCCGCCGAACCCGCCGATCCCGCGGAGCCGGTGGAGATCGTCCAGGCGAGGTAGCCGGGGATCTCCGTCAGGCCCGCGGGGAGCGGGCCGCGGGTGCGGCAGGTCGCCACGGTCATGGAGACGCCGTCCGGGCCGGTCAGCGTGGCGAAGGCGTCCACGAGCGCCTCCGGGACCCACCCCGGGACGTCCTCGCCGACGAGGGTCCTGCCGTACAGCAGGGTGCCGAGTTCGTCGAAGGCCGCGCCGGGCGCCACGAACGGGCGGACCGCCGAGCCGGTGCCGTCGGCGCCGACCAGCAGGTCGCCGTCGGCGTGGGTGCCGTCGGCGAAGCGGGCGCGGATCCGGCCGTCGCCCAGCCGTTCCAGGCGCCGGAAGGTCGCGCCGAAGCGTACGGCGCCGTCCAGGCCGGTCAGCAGGATCTCGCGGAGGGTGAGCCGGTTGATCCCGAAGTACGCCGCCTCGTCGAGGTGGGGGAGGGGCTTGCCGAACAGGGGGTTCAGCCGGTGGTCCAGGGCGGTCAGACGGGTGGCCTGCCGCAGGGAGGCGGCCAGGCACAGGCCGAACAGGTGCTCGGGCAGGCATTCGCGCAGGGCGCGGGTGCCGTCCGGCTTGAGGGAGATGCGGTAGCCCTGCCCGGTGGTGCGGGGGGAGTCGTCGCGTTCGAAGACGGTGACGCCGATCCCGGCCGTCGTCAGGCCCTGGGCCAGGCACAGGCCGCCGAGCCCGGCGCCGATGATCAGGACGTGCGGGGGTCTCCTCGGGGGTTCGGAGCGGGGATGGTCCATGCCGGGACGCTAACAGATGACTGTCATGACAGTAAATGGCTCGACAGCTACCGGTAGCATGCCGGTATGGATCCCCGGCATCTGCGGCTCGTCCTCGGCGGCGGCTCGCTGGTCAACCAGGTGGGCCGCGAGCTGCGCGCGGCCGTCGAGGCCCGGCTCGTGCCGTTCGGCGTGACCGCCCAGCAGGCGGCGCTCCTGCTGCACGCGGCCCGGGGGGAGGCGGGTCCGGGCCGGCTCGCCGCCGAACTGGGCACCGACACCGCCGGGATGACGAGGCTGCTGGACCGGCTGGAGGCCAAGGGCCTCGTCCGGCGGCGGCGCAGCGCGGGGGACCGCCGGGCGGTCGTCGTCGAGGTGACGGCGGAGGGGCGTGAGCTCGTCCCGGCGCTCGCCCCGGTCTTCGGCCGGGTCGCCCGCCGTCTGCTCGACGGGTTCTCGGCGGAGGAGGTCGAGCAGCTCACCGGTCTGCTGGGCCGGATGCTGGCCAACCTGGACGCCGGGTCTCCGGGCGGCGACGGGACGCCACCGGAGACCCTTTATTAATCTACATTGTAAAGGCGACTAGTCTGGTCCGATGACCCAGCCGTACCTGACCGTGGAAGACCTCGTCGAGCACGAGACGGAGGTCAAGCGATCGCGGTTCCTGTGCGCGGTCGCCCCGGCGGGTTCGGAGGAGGCGGCGCGGGAGTTCGTCGCCGGGCGCAGGCGCTCCCACGGCGACGCCACGCACAACTGCTCGGCCTACGTGATCGGCGGGGACCGGGGGATCCAGAGGGCCGACGACGACGGCGAGCCCGGCGGCACCGCCGGCATGCCCATGCTGGAGACGCTGCTGCGCCGGGGGTTGTCGGACGTGGTGGCGGTGGTGACGCGGTACTTCGGCGGGGTGAAGCTGGGTGCGGGCGGCCTGGTGCGGGCCTACGGCTCGTCGGTGGGCAAGGCGCTCGATCGGGCCCGTCTGGTGGAGATGGTCCCGGCGCGGCTGGTGGCGGTGAGTGTGGACCATGTGCGGGCCGGGCGGCTGGAGAGCGATCTGCGGGGCTCGCCGTACGAGGTGTGGGAGGTGGGGTACGGGGCGGGGGTCCGGTTCACGGTCGCGGTGCGGGAGGCGGACCTGCCGGTGTTCGGTGACTGGGTGGCCACGCTGACGGCGGGCCGGGCGGAGGTCGAGGAGGGGGAGGCGGTCCATCTGCGGGCCGGGTGACGCGCTGCCGGATAACGGGCCGGAGTCGCGCACCATCCCGGCGAAGGGTTCTCCTGGTCACCGCCCCGTTATGGCCGCTCATGTTTCGTGTCGGTGGATCAGACGGTGAGGACCACCTTGCCGCGCACGTGGCCGCTCTCGACGAGGCGATGAGCGGCGACGGCCTCGCGTAGCGGGAACGTCCGGACGGGCAGAGTCAGCCGACCGGTCACCGCCTTGCCGACGATCTCGCGCAGGGCGGGAAGCGAGCGGCCTCCGACTCGCCGCACCCCGTGTTCCTCGACGGCACGCTGGTCGACGGTCGTCCCGATGCGGTGGCGGTCCTGGACCATGGCGAGGCTGGTGGTGACGGCTTCACCGCCGATGAGGTCCAGGACGACGTCGACTCCGTCCGGTGCGAGAGCGCGGACGCGGTCGAGCAGTCCAGGACCGTAGGTGGTGGGGGTGGCGCCGAGGCCACGCAGGTAGCCGTGGTTGTTCTCGCTGGCGGTCCCGATGACCCGTGCACCCAGCTCGCGCGCGAGCTGGGTGGCGATGGTGCCGACACCGCCGGCCGCGGCATGGATCAGGAGGACATCGCCGGGTCCCACACCCAGCTGCGACAGCGCGGTGTGGGCGGTCTGCCCTGCGGCGGGCAGGCCTGCGGCCATCTCCCACGGGACCGATGGCGGTTTCACGACCAGGCCGGTGACGTCGACGGCCAGGACTTCCGCATAGGCCTGCGCGGTGGCCGAGCCCACCACGTCGGTGCCGACGGCGACGACGCCGTCGGCAGGGACGTCGGGGCCGAGGGTGATGACCGTTCCGGCGAACTCGTTGCCCAGGCGTTGCGGGAAGCCGGCGGGGCGGGTGCCGGCGAAGTCGCCGCGGCGGAGCTTGCAGTCGACCGGGTTGACTCCGGCTGCGCGGATCCGCACGAGTGCCTGGCCGGGTCCCGGCCGTGGGGTCTCGATCTGCAGGGGCCGCAGGACTTCCGGGGGGCCGAAGCGGGTCAGTGCGATGACGGTCGGCATGAAGGGGCTGGCTCCTTGGGGCGTGTGGTGGTGACCGGCGCTCAGCCGGTCAGGGCGTAGGGGCGGGCTGTGCGGGCGGCACGCAGGGCTGTCCCCCACCAGGTCAGCCGGTCGAACAGGGTGTGCGCCGCGGCTTCGGCGGATTTGGCGGTGGCGGGGTCGGTGACGCGTCCGTTCTGGTCCACGTGGGCGTGCGGGGAGTGGAAGCTGACCGTGTCGCGCAGGGTGACGGCATGCAGCTCGGCGAGGACCTGGCGCAGTTGTTCGACGGCGCGCAACCCGCCGGCGAGTCCGCCGTAGGAGACGAACCCGACGGGCTTGGCGGCCCACTCGTTGCGGACGGTGTCGATCGCGAGTTTCAGTGAGGCGGGGTAGCCATGGTTGTATTCGCAGGTCACGATGAGGACGGCGTCGGCTTCGCCGATGCGGCCGATGAACTTCGCTGCGTCGGCCGAGCCGCTGAGGTCGGCGGGCAGGTGGAGCTCGGCCAGATCGATGATGTCGGTGGCCAACTCCGGCCGCCCGGCGGCGATGCCGGCGGTCCAGCGGCCGATGGCTGCGCCGAAGCGGCCCTGGCGGGTGCTGGCGATGATCAGTGCCAGGCGCAGAGGCTGGTCGTTCACGAGCGGGTTTCCTTGTCCTCGTGGCGGGCGTCCTCGTGGCGGGCGCGCGCGGCGTCACGCACGGCGGTGAGGCCGGCCGCCAGTTGCTCGCGCTGCGGGTGTGAGAGCCGGTCGAAGGAGAGTCGTTCCAGTTCGGCCCAGGCGGTTCGAATGCGGGGGCACAGGGCTCGTCCTGTGCCGGTGAGGTCGACGTTCATCGCGCGCTGGTCGGTCTGGGAGGGGGTCCGCACGATGAGCTCGGCGCGTTGCATGGCCTGCAGGGTCGCGGTCACCGTGGAGCGGTCGCGGCCCAGGAAACGGACGAGCTCGGCCTGCGGCGTCCGGCCGTGGTCCTGCAGGTACAGCAGGATCACCTCCTGCGGGGCCACCAGGCCCAGGTCGGCCAGGAGCGAGGCGGCCAAGGCGGCGTGGGCCCGTACCGCCTGCAGCAGCAGTGAGCCGAGGGGGGCCTCGGCGATCTGGACTCCCGGGTGGGGCCTCGGCGCCTGCTCAGGGTTTCTTGTTGGCATGCCAACATCATAATGCGCATACTGCTGGCATGCCAACAAAATCTGGTGACCTCGATCCGATGGAGCCGGGTCTGGTCCGTCATGCCGTGATCTTGATGATCGGCGGCCTGGCGTCCCTGCTCAACACCACCATCGTGGGAGTCGCCCTGGAGGACGCCCGGATCGCCCTGGCCGCCGGCACCGAGCAGATCCAGTGGGTGGCGACCGCCCACCTCCTCACGCTGGCCGTGGTCGTCCCCGCGATGCCCTGGGCGCTCAGCCGCGTCGGCCCCCGGACACTGTGGCGGGCCAGCCTGCTCATCTTCGCCGTGGCCTCGCTGCTGTGCGGAGCCGCATGGTCCACCCCCAGCCTCATCGTCTTCCGCATCCTGCAGGGAATCGGCAGCGGGCTGATCCTGCCCGTGTTGCAGACGATCCTCGCCACCATGGCGGGGCCACGGCGGCTGGGCCGGGTGATGGCACTGGTCGCGGTGCCCGGCCAGCTCGCGCCACTCCTCGGACCGGTCCTCGGCGGCATATTGATCGACGGTCCCGGATGGCGGTGGGTGTTCTGGGTCAGCGTTCCGCTGAGCATCGCCGCTCTGGTCCTGTCCTGGCATGGACTCCCCGACACCGTGCCCGCCGACCCGCGGCCCTTCGACCTGCGTGGACTGCTCCTGTTGTGCCCTGGACTGGCGGTACTGCTGTACGGCGGCACCCGGCTGACGGCCTCCACGGACGTTCTCGGCGCCGGGCCGCCGATCGCGCTCGGCACCGTGCTGCTGCTCGGCTACACGCACCGGGCCCTCCGCCGCCGTCATCCCCTGGTGGACCTACGGTTGTTCGGCGATCGTGCATTCGCCCTGTCCTGCGGGCTGATGATGCTGGCCGGCGCGTCGATCTTCGGCCCCATGGTGCTGCTGCCACTGTTCTACCAGCAGGTACGCGGTGCCACCGGCGTGGAAACAGGTTTGCTGCTGGCTCCCCTGGCACTCGGCACCATGACCGCGTTACCCCTGGCCGGGCGGCTCACCGACCGCTTCGGACCTCGCGTGCTGCTCGTCGCCGGCACGGTCGTCGCCGCCGCCGGCACTGTGCCCTACGTGGCCGCGCCCGACGCGAGCGATCCAGTGCTGAGCGTCGCTCTGTTCCTGCGCGGTGTCGGACTCGGCCTGGCCACCGTCCCCATCATCACCGTCGCGTACATGCGGTTGTCGGCTGAGGCCGTTCCCGAGGCGACCACCCTGCTCAGCGTCATCCAACGCATCGGTGGCTCCTTCGGCACGGCTTTCCTTCTCACCATCGTGACCCGCCACCTCGCCACCGGCGGCTCTGCCCTGCAGGCGTACACGATCGCCTTCGGTGCCACCCTCATCCTCTCCCTGCTCGCGCTCGTTCCAGCGGCACTGTTGCCACGGCGAGAGCCGGTGTCCCCAGACTCCGACACCAGCCGCTCAGCCGCTCGGCCGGTTCGTTGAGCTCGGGTTCGTGCCTCGAGTGCCGCGGTGTCTGCTTGTCGGTGCAGTCCGCCCCGAGCCCGGCATCGGCGCAGTGTCGCAGCAGGCCCTCGATCATCGCCGCGGCCTCGGAGGAGGAACACGACTTGAGCGGACCGCCTGCGGAGCGGATCGCGCACCGATCAGGTTTCCGCGCCGCGCCCGTCTGTACGTGTGAGATCGACTCACGAGAGGCTGCACGATGCGGAAACTGATTTTCGCCATGAACGTCACCCTGGACGGCTACATCGCCGCCTGGTCACCGTACCGGTCCTGGTGGGCGGCGGCACGCCGTTCTTCACCGCGCTGGACGGCTGGGCGAACCTGAAGCCGGTCGAGACGCGGACGTTCCCCGGCGGCCTGGTGCTGACCCGGTACGAGACGAGGCGATGAGGCGGGGCCGGATGCCCGGCCCCGGCGTGCTCACCGCGGCCCCCGGGGGTGAAGGGACCTTTTCCCGGCTCTTCCTCGCGTTCCGGGTGGGCTGCCGACCGGCTCGCCGAAGATGGGACGACGGTGACGCCGGCCCGTGGCGCCGGACCCGTCCCCGATGGGGACGGGTCCGATCACAGCGTCGCGGGCAGGCCCAGCCATGGTTTGCCGGTGGCGTCGAATCCGGTGAGCTCGGCGATCCTCCCGTCGACGATGTGCAGGACCGCGATGTTGAGCAAGCGGTGTTCCGGGTCGCCGGGGGTGCGGAGGTACAGCGCGGCGGCGGGCATGCGGTTGACCGTCGTGGCGATGCAGCGCCAGTCGTCGTGGCCGCGCTGGAAGAGCCCGCCGGAGACCCAGCCGTCCACCGCGTCCTCGGCCGTGAGGATCAAGGTACCCGGCTCGGGCAGCATCGCGAAGCGCAGGTCGTCGCGCAGCAGGGCCATCAGGCCGGTGAGGTCGTTGCGCTCATGGGCGTCCATGTACGACCTCACCACGCCGCGCTCGTCATCCGACAGCTCGTGCGTGGCGGGGCTCCGCCAGTCGAGGCGGCGGCCGGGCAACCGCTCGCGCATCGTCACGCGCGCCCGCTGCAGTGCGCTGGTCACCGATGCGACGGTCAGCTCGAGGGCGTCGGCGGCCTTCGACGCCGGCCAGCCGAGGACGTCGCGCAGGACGAACACCGCCCGCTGCCGCGGTGGCAGGTGCTGGACGGCGGCGATGAACGCCAGCTCGATCGTCTCCCGCGCCACCACCGATTCCTGCGGGTCCTCCGGGAGCATCCGGTCCGGGTAGGGCTGCAGGTGGCGCACTTCCGAGTCCGCGTCCGGCAGCTCGGCGGGCACGGGTGTGCGGTCGTTGCGTTTGTCCAGGAAGTCGAGGCAGGCGTTCGTCGCGATCCGGTACAGCCAGGTCCGCAGCGCGGCGTGGCCCTTGAAGGACTCCCGTTTGTTCCACGCCCGCAGGAACGTCTCCTGCGTCAGGTCCTGGGCGTCCTCGTAGTTCGCGAGCATCCGGTAGCAGTGCACCTGCAGTTCACGCCGGTGGCGCTCGGTGATGAGCGCGAACCGTGCCGCGTCGTTCGAGCGGGCCGCCGCGATGAACGCGGCCTCGTCGTCTGACGGTCTGGTGTCGGTCATGTTGGTCGATCCTTCCGCGGGTGGCGAGGGGCCACCAGAACTGACGACGTGGCGGGGGATTTCTGAGCGGTGAGAACGAGGGCCCTTACCGCCGGATTCGCGGGCTTGTTCCTCGTGGAGCGGATCCAGCGGGCCGACGGCCTGAGCGTCGACCGGCTCGGCCGGCTGGAAGATGTGGGATGGATCACAGGGTTCGCCGGAACTTTTCCGGTGGACGTGCGGCCGGGCCGGTCGGCGCGGGGCTGTGGTTTTCCGCGGCCTCCGGGTGCGGCCGGGCCGCGGGGGGCGGGTGGGTCTCCGCATTCTCGCGGGTGCGCGGGGCTTCGTAGGGTTCGGGTCATGAGCACCTCAACGACTGTCGATGGAGTCGCCGGCTGGGCGATCGGCCTGATGGAGACCCTGGGAGCCCCGGGGGCGGGGCTGGCGATCGCGCTGGAGAACCTGTTCCCGCCGTTGCCGAGTGAGGTGATCCTGCCGTTGGCGGGGTTCACCGCGAGCAAGGGGGACATGTCGCTGTTCGAGGCGATCTTCTGGACCACGTTGGGGTCGGTGGTCGGGGCGGTGGCGTTGTACGGGGTCGGGGCGTTGCTGGGGCGGGCACGGGTGGTGGCCATCGCGCGGAGGTTGCCGCTGGTGGACGTGTCCGACATCGAGAAGACGGAGGCGTGGTTCGCCCGGCATGGCCGTAAGACGGTGTTCTTCGGGCGGATGATCCCGATCTTCCGTAGCCTGATCTCCATTCCGGCGGGGGTGGAGCGGATGCCGGTTCCGGTGTTCCTGGTGCTGACGACGCTGGGCAGTCTCATCTGGAACACGGTCTTCGTGATGGCAGGGTATCTGCTGGGGGAGAACTGGGATCTGGTGGAGGGTTACGCCGGGGTTCTGTCCAAGGTGGTGCTGGGCGCGGTGGCGCTGGCCGTGGTGGTGTTCGTCGTGGTCCGGGTGCGGCGCCGGGGCAGGCACCACGCGGAGCGCTGAGGTGGGCGCCGAGGTGGCCGCCGTGGCGGGCGGGGCGGCGGCCGGGTCGCGGCTCGATCGCTCCGGCGGTCCTCCGGCCGTCGGCGGAAGAGCGGCACGGCGGTGAGTGTGGCGGTGGACGCGGCGGGCGCGGTGGTCCGGGCGGCGCGGGTGCTGGCCGGGATCGCCCTGGGGGTCCCGGCGGCGGTGGTGCAGCTGCTCTTCCTGCTGGTGGCGGGGCCGCTGCTGTGGGTGCCCCGGGCCCGGAAGGGCGTGCTGGCGGTGGCGGTACGGCTGGCCGGGGCCGAGGTCCGGCGGCTGGAGCTGCTCGGCGGGGCGGAGGTCGCCGGGGGTGCGGGGGGCCGGTCCGGCGGTCACGACGGGCGGCGGGCGCTGCGTTATCTGGCGTTGCGCTGGCCGGTCGGGGTGCTGGGCGCGCTGGTGCTCACGCTGCTGGTCGCGGGGGTCGCAGTGGCGGTGCCGCTGGCCTGGAGCTGGAGCCGGGGCGAGCCGTTCGACGGCATGACGCCCAGTGTCCTTCTGGTGTCGTACGCCTCGGTGGCCGGGGTGGTGCTGCTGTTCCTGGAGGTCACGGGCCTGATGGGGGTGGCGGCGCTGGAGCGGCGGCTGGCGCGTTCGGCGCTGGGGCCCAGCCCGACGGAGCGGCTGGAGCGGCGGATCGCCGAGCTGGCCGAGACCCGGTCGGGGATCGTGGCGGCGGTCGACCAGGAGCGGCGCCGTATCGAGCGTGATCTGCACGACGGGGTGCAGCAGCGGCTGGTGGCGCTGGCCATGCTGATCGGCCGTGCCCGGCGGGGCCGTTCGCCGGAGATGCTGGAGGAGCTGCTGCGCCAGGCGCACCGGGAGGCGCAGGAGGCGCTGGGCGACCTGCGGGAGGTGGCCTGGCGGGTGTATCCGGCGGGCCTGGACTCCCTGGGGCTGCGGGAGGCACTGGACACCGTCGCCGAGCGCGCCGGGGTGCCGGTGGAGGTCCGCTACGGCCTGGACGGGCGGCCGCCCGGCCCGGTGGAGACCGCGGCGTACTTCGTGGTCTGCGAGGCGGTCACCAACGCGGCCAAGCACGCGGCGGCGCGCTCGGTCACCGTGGAGGTCGTCCGGGAGGGGGCGGCGGTCGTCGTGCGGACGAGGGACGACGGGTGCGGCGGCGCGGATCCGGCGGGCGGGGGGCTTTCCGGCCTGGCCCGGCGGGTGGCGGCGCTGGACGGGCGGCTGGAGGTGGTGAGCCCGCCGGGCGGGCCGACGGTGGTGACCGCGAGGCTGCCGTGGGGGTGATCCCTTCCGGAACCCGGCGGCCGTCCCGGAAGGGGCGCTCAGCCCTCCAGGGCGTACTGCATGACGCGGAGTTTGGCCTGGGCTTCGGCGAGTTCGGAGGCGGGGTCGGAGTCGCCCATGATGCCGCAGCCGGCGAACAGCCGGGCCCGGGGTCCCTCGATCTGGGCGCAGCGCAGCGCGATGCCCCATTCGCCGTCGCCGCGGGCGTCGATCCAGCCGACCGGGCCGGCGTATCCGGCGCGGTCCATGCCCTCCAGTTCGCGGATGACGTCGAGCGCGGTGCGGGTGGGGGTGCCGCCGACGGCGGCGGTGGGGTGCATGGCGGCGACCACGTCCAGGACCGAGGCGCCGTCGGCGAGGCGGCCGGTGACCGGGCTGGCCAGGTGCTGGACGTTGGGCAGGACGAGCAGTTCGGGTTCGGTGGGCACGGTGAGCTCCGCGCACAGCGGGGCGAGCGCCTCGCGGACCGATTCCACCGCGCAGGTGTGCTCGTAGCGGTCCTTGTCGGAGGCGAACAGGCCGGCGCCGCGGGCGTCGTCGTCGGCCTGGCTGGTGCCGCGGGAGACGGTGCCGGCCAGCACCAGCGACTCGATGGTCTCGCCGGTGCGGCGGACCAGCAGTTCGGGGGTGGCGCCGACCAGGCCGGCGCAGGAGAAGGTGTAGCACTCGGGATAGCGGGAGGCCAGGCGTGACAGCAGCAGCCGGACGTCGATGGGCCGTTCGGCGACGGCGGTCAGGTCGCGGGCCAGCACGGCCTTCTCCAGCCGCCCGGATCTGATCTGCCGTACGGCGAGGGCCACGGCGTGCTCCCACTCCGGGGCGGTGAGGCTGCCGTCGCCGTAGCGGATCCGGCCGGGGTCGGCGGGCGGGGTGACGAGGTCGAGGTGTTCGTCGCCGACGGTGGTGAGCCAGGCGCGGCCGTCGCGGCGGGCGAGGACGACCCGGGGGACGACGAGGACCGAGCCGTGGGCGTCGGGGTCGAAGGTGAAGGAGCCGAAGGCGACCGGTCCGGAGCCGGGGACGCCGGCCTCGTCGTCGGTGTGGGCCTCTCCGAGGATCGCCGAGAGCCATCGGCGGGCCCAGTCGAAGCGGCCGGGGCCGGGTGGCACGGCCACGCGCGCGGCCTCACCCCAGGCGACCAGCCCCTCTCCGCGCCTGATCCAGGCGTAGGGGGCGGCCTCCGGAAGTCGCGCGAGCAGGTCGCCGGGGTCACCGACGAGGGTGGTTCTCACCACGAGGGGGCGGGTCAGTCCGAGCGCGACACTCACCCGGAACACTCTATGCCGGAAACTGAACGTGTTCGACGACGGCCCCGGTATCGGTGCCTCCGCCACGTTCCGTCAAGAAAGCCATGGTGCCCGGTCAATGAAGGGCGCCGCGCCGTCCTGCGGTGATACATCCCTTGGCAGGGGTGCGACCGTTCGGAGGTGTCATGGCCGGCAGGATTGTGACAGTGCTCACAGGCGTGGTGACGCTGGTGGCCCTCTGCCCGGCGGCGCCGGCGCGGGCCGCCGGTCCGCGGGCCGGGGAGACCCCGGCGGCGGGGTCGCGTCCGGCGGGCTCGCGCGCGGCGCGGGAGGCAGAGGGCGCGCCGGCCGCCGGGTGGCGGCCGGCGGTGATGGTGGCGGTGGGGGATTCGATCAGTTCGGGGTTCAACGCCTGCGGCTGGTATGTGCCGTGTCCGGCGCGGTCCTGGTCGACGGGTGACGACGAGCGGGTGCGCAGTCACTACCTGCGGTTGCTGGGCGATGGCGCCCCGGTCGGCGGGCACGGCGTCAACCTGGCCGTGCCCGGGGCGACCAGCGCCGATCTGGCCCGGCAGATGGCCGGGGCGGTGGCCCGGCGCGCCGACTACGTCACGGTGCTGGTCGGCGCGCAGGACGCGTGCGTGGCCGAGGAGCGGCGGATGACTCCGGTGGAGGTCTACCGCAGGAGGGTGGCCGGGGCGCTGGAGACGTTGCGGGCCGGGCGGCCGGACGCGCGGGTGCTCCTGGTCAGCGTCCCCGACCTCAAGCGGTTGTGGCAGGTGGGCAGGAACAGTGTGGCGGCTCGGGCGTTCTGGGCGGTGGGCCGTATCTGCCAGAGCATGCTGGCCCGGCCGCGCTCGACGGCGCCGGCCGACCGGGAGCGCCGTGAGCGGGTGCGGGACCGGGTCGCCGGCTACAACTCCGCGCTGGCGCAGGTGTGCGCCGCCTACGGCCCGGCCTGCCGGTTCGACGGCGGCGCGCTGTTCGGGTGCCGTTTCACCCGGGACCAGCTGAGCAAGTGGGACTTCTTCCACCCCAGCGCCTCCGGGCAGCGGGTGATCGCCCAGCTGACGTTCCCGCTGGTCGAGGACTGGCTGCGCGAGCCGGCCGGAGAGCAGGCCGCCTGAGCGGGCCCGGCGGGGCCTTTCACGTGAGGACCTTGTCCAGGAACGCCGTGAGCCGGGTCCGGGTGCGGTCGATCTGCTGCTCCAGCGTCAGCGACTCCTGGAGCCGGCCGCCGAGGCCGGGCAGCTTCTTGCCGCGCAGGTACAGCGAGCAGTCCAGGTCGGTGCAGGCGTACAGGCCGACGGAGTTGCTGTCGCGGCCGGCGGGGCCGGCTCTGCGGGCGGTCATCAGGGAGACGCCGGTGCCCGGGTGCATGGTCAGGCACAGGGAGCACATGCCGCGGTGCGCGCCGCCGCGCTGCCGGGCCGCCAGCCGCAGGGCCACGCCGACGACCTCGCCGCCGTGTTCGGCGACGAGGTAGCCGCGTTCGGGGGCCGAGGGGTCGAGCCATCCCAGGAAGTCCAGGTCGTCCCAGGGGCGTTCGGACAGGTCCCGCGGGAGCGTCAGCCGTTTGGTCTCCCCCTTGGAACAGTTGACGAACGAGCCGCGGATCTCCTGTTCGGTTACTGCTTTCATGCCGCGGAACGCTACCTTGCCTAAATGCTGTAGGCAAAGGATTAATTTCCCTAGGAAAGGCGGGGTGCCGGATCCCCGGCTCCACCGGCCCCGTCGGCCCCCCGCGTCGGCCCTCCAGACTCCGCGGGACCCCGCCGGACCCGCGCCCGTTTCCCGGCCACGCCCGGCCCTCCGGACCCCGCCTCCCGCCCGGCCCCGCCGGGCTGTCAGCCGTGCCGGGCTCTCAGCCGCGGGGGGGGGGCACAAGGCGCGGGGGGGGGGGGGGCGCCGCGGGGAGGGCCGCGGGGGGCCCCCGCGGGGGGGGCGGGCGGGGGGGCCCCGCCGCCGCGGCG
>NZ_JBEZNH010000061.1:0-44555 GCF_040653115.1 Streptosporangium sp. NPDC048047
CCCGCGCCGGCCCCCCCCCCCGCCCGGCCCCCCGCCCCCACGGCCCCGCGCGGGTGGGCGGGGGGTGCCGCCCGGCCCCCCCTAGCCGGGCGGCCCGGTGTTTCACGTGAAACACCGGGCCGCCGTCACAGCTGGACCGTCAGCTCTCGCTGTCCCCCATGGAGTCCGGGGCCATCGTCGCGATGATGCGCTCCAGATCGTCGATGGTGGCGAACTCCACCACGATGCGCCCCTTGCGACGACCGAAGTCGACCTTCACCCGGGTCTCGAACCGGTCGGAGAGCCGGTCGGCGAGCTGGCGGAGAGCCGGCTCCTCGACGGGTTTCGCCCGAGGCGCCCGGGGAGCCGGGGCCGGAGCGGCCTTGGCGTCGCCGACGGCCACGATCTCCTCGACCTCCCGGACCGACAGCAGCTCCGCCACGATCCGGCTGGCGAGGTGCTCCTGGGCGGCCGGGTCGTCCAGTGTCAGCAGGGCACGGGCGTGCCCGGCGGTGATCGTGCCCGCCGCGACCTTCCGCTGGACGTTGGGCGGCAGCTTGAGCAGGCGCAACGTGTTCGTCACGTGGGTACGGGAACGACCGATGCGGGTGGCGAGCTGCTCGTGGGTCGCGCCGAAGTCATCGAGGAGCTGCCGGTAGGCGGCGGCCTCCTCCAGAGGGTTGAGCTGCTCCCGCTGGAGGTTCTCGATGAGGGCGTCCAGGAGGAGCTTGTCCTCCTGGGTGTCGCGGACGATCGCGGGGACCTCCGAGAGCCCGGCGCGCTCGGAGGCGCGCCAGCGGCGTTCCCCCATGATGAGCTCGTAGGCGTCGTCGTCCACCGGCCGGACCACGATCGGCTGGAGCAGCCCGACCTCGCGGATCGAGATGGCCAGCTCGTCCAGCGCGTAATCATCGAAGATCTCGCGGGGCTGGCGCGGGTTCGGCCTGATCCTCCCGATCGGGATCTCCAGGAAATAGGCGCCCGCGACCGGCTGGAGACCGGGCTGCCGCCCCTCCGGCGACTCGGGCTCCATGATGACCGTCGCTGCGGTCGCACCGGTGGTCACGACCGGTTCCTGGACCGGCGTCCGTACCTCCGTCATGGCCGGGCCGGTCGGGATGAGCGCTCCCAGTCCCTTGCCCAGTCCCCTCGGCGGCTTGCTCACTGCCTCTCCCGGCTCACGTCGGCGTCCCTGATGATCCTCGTAATGATGACAGCCACAGTCCCCTGGACGCTCACACCGCAGCGCCGCGGTAGGCGATTTCGCGTGCGGCGTCCATGTAGGCCATCGCGCCGCTGGAGCCGGGATCGTAGGTCATGACGGACTGGCCATAGCTGGGCGCCTCGGACACGCGGACGCTCCGCGGGATGACCGTGTTCAGCACGGTGCCGCTGAAATGCGACCGCACCTCCTCCGCCACCTGGGAGGCCAGGCGGGTCCGCCCGTCGTACATCGTCAGCAGGATGGTGGACAGGTCGAGCGTGGGATTGAGGTGGGCGCGGACCAGGTCCACGTTTCGCAGCAGCTGGCCGAGGCCCTCCAGCGCGTAGTACTCGCACTGGATCGGGATCAGCAGCTCGTTCGCGGCCATCAGGGCGTTGACCGTCAGCAGGCCGAGCGAAGGAGGGCAGTCGATGAGGACGTAGTCGAACTCCTGGGCCTTGTAGGCGTTCAGCGCCCGCTGGAGACGTGCCTCGCGGGCGACCATGGAGACGAGCTCGATCTCGGCACCGGCCAGGTCTATCGTGGCGGGGGCGCAGTGGAGCCCCGGCATGTCCGGGACCTCCTTGACGACCTCCTCCAGCGGTACGTCCTCGACCAGGACCTTGTACATGTCCAGCACGTCACCGCGGTGGTCGACGGACAGCGCCGTGGAGGCGTTGCCCTGCGGGTCGAGGTCGACCACCAGGACCCGCTGACCGTGCATGGACAGCGCCGCCGCGAGGTTCACCGACGTGGTGGTCTTACCCACCCCGCCCTTCTGGTTGGCGACCGTGAAGACGCGGGTCTTCGGCGGACGCGGCCATACGGCGTCCCGGGGCACGCTGGAGTTTCCTGGAGCGGTCATGGTCGTCTGGGCCGATGTTTCACGTGAAACCACTGAACTGAGTGCCTCTCGTACCAGCGGCGAGTCGCCGGGGCTAAGGGGTGGCTGGGTCACCTGGGTCACCTGGGTCACGGTCGCCGCCCTTTCGACCGGCCGGGCCACGGCTTCGGAAGCCGGGACCGGCCAGCCCAGACCACCGGGGTGTCCCGCTGGCAGGGCGACGGAATTCTCGGGCCAGCCGAGACCGCGTGTCGCGCCCGAGATCGCATTTCCACGGTCATTCACTGGCTTCGTACTCGCTTTGCTCGGTCTTACCGGTGGCGCTGTCCGGCTGTCTACTGCTGCCGGGTCCGTTTCACCCGCGGAGTGCGATCCTTCCCGCGGACCGCCTGGCGCGCTTTCCCGGGGGGCCGACCGGCGACCACCCGGATGAGAGTTGCCGGCGGCTCGACCTTACCCTGCCCGACGGACACAAGTTCGGCGGTTTGTACCCCACTGGCCCGCAACTGGGCTTCTGCGTCCGCCAGTTCCCCGGCCGCCCGCTCTCCCTTGAGCGCCAAGAGCTCACCGCCCTCGCGCAGCAGGGGGAGCGCCCATTTCAGCAACCGGTCGAGCGGCGCCACCGCCCGCGCGCAGGCCACGTCGAACTCCCGCCGGCCCGCGACCTCCTCCGCCCGGCCGCGCAGTACCTCGACGTTGCCGAGCCCCAGCGTGTCCACGCACTCCTGGAGGAACGTCGTCCGGCGCAGGAGCGGCTCCA
This sequence comes from Streptosporangium sp. NPDC048047, assembly GCF_040653115.1. Lineage (NCBI taxonomy): Bacteria > Bacillati > Actinomycetota > Actinomycetes > Streptosporangiales > Streptosporangiaceae > Streptosporangium > Streptosporangium sp. NPDC048047. Next base: position 2,788 of record NZ_JBEZNH010000061.1, read on the forward strand.
GGAGCGTGACCTGGATGTCGGGCCGTACGATCGCCAGGACCAGGCCGGGAAGGCCGGCGCCCGAGCCGATGTCCACCAGACGCACACCGGCGGGGACGGCCTCGGCGACCACCGCGCAGTTGAGCAGATGGCGGTCCCAGATCCGGGGCACCTCACGCGGGCCGAGCAGCCCGCGAACCACCCCTGGACCGGCCAGGAGCCCGGCGAACTCCTCCGCTCTCGACCAGGCGTCGCCGCTGAACACCTCGCGCGCGACCTCGGGCGCCTCGGGGATCTGCTCGCTCACTCGACGCTCACTCTTTCTCAGAAACTGTCATGGTCAGGGCGTTCCAAGGCTAACGGGCCGCTCTCGTCGACAGGCACCGAAGAGGGCCGGGGAAAAGGCCGTTGTGTCCGGGGGAGCGGTTCCCTGGCGAAAAGCCGTACCCGGAGGGGGTGGTCCATCGGGGCAGATCGTGGCCGGTCAAAGGAGGCGGTTCACCGGCGAAAGGCCGTACCCGGAGAGGGCACGGTTCACCGGGGCAGGCCGTACCCGGAAGCCCGCCGGCGAAAAGCCCTGGAGGAAGCCCCGGAGGTTCATCGGGGAGAACCGTGCCCGGACGGCGCGGGAGGGGGACGGTCCGGTGACGAAAAAGGCCGCCGCCCCTGGACGGACCAGGGGCGGCGGCCGGTGCTCGCGTCCGCCGCGGGGGTCAGGCGGGCAGGACCACCACGAAGCGCCGGGGTTCCTCGCCCTCGGACTCGCTTCGCAGGCCCGCCGCCGCGACCGCGTCGTGGACGATCTTGCGCTCGAACGGGGTCATCGGCTGGAGCGCCTTGGGCTCGCCGCTGTCCCTGACGTCCGCGGCGACCTTCGTGCCGAGGTCGCGCAGCTCCGCCCGGCGGTGGTCGCGGTAACCGGCGATGTCGAGCATCAGCCGGGACCGCTGGCCGGTCTGGCGGTGGACCGCGAGCCGGGTCAGCTCCTGGATCGCCTCCAGCACCTCGCCGTTGGCGCCGACGAGGTCACCGCCCTTGACGTCCACCACCGACACGACGGCGCGGTCGCCCTCGACGTCCATGTCGATGTCACCGTCGATGTCGGCGATGTCGAGCAGACCCTCGATGTAGTCCGCCGCGACCTCGCCTTCCTGCTCCAGCGCGGCGAGGTCCGGAGCCGTCTTGACGGTCTCCTTCTCGGCCTCGGTCACTCCGCCACTCCTTCGTGCTGTCGGGGCTGGGTCGTCATGACTTCTTGCTACCGGTCCGCTTGCTGCGGGGCTGACGGGTCGGCTGCTGGCGGATCACCTTGGGGCCCTGCTCGACGGGAGGAGCGGGGGGCTCCTCGGTCTTCCTGACCTTGCTCAGCAGGCCCGGCTTGGGCTCGGGGGTCACCACGTTCCCCTTGGCGTCGATCGTGGGCGAGGGGTTGCGGCTGTAGAACCAGTGCTGCTGGCCCAGCGTCCACAGGTTGGTGGTGACCCAGTAGAGGATCAGGCCGAGGGGGAAGTTCAGCGAGAAGATGGCGAACAGCGGCGAGACGTACATCAGGATCTTCTGCTGCTGCGCCATCGGGTTGTCCGGCATCTGCGCCGCCGAGCGGGTGACGCTCTGCCGGACGGTGAGGAAGGTGGTCAGCGAGCTGATCGCCACGAAGACCGCGAGCACGATCTTCGTCTGGATCGGGTTGGCGCCGCCCAGGGCCTGGATCTGCTCGGAGCTGGTCCAGAAGGTGGCCGGCAGCGGGGCGCCGAAGATGTGCGCCGCCTGGGCGCTCTTGACCAGCTCCCACGACATGCCGAACTTGGGCTGGCCGTTCACCGTCGCGCCGTGCGCCATCGCGTTCAGCACGGTGAACATCGAGATGAAGATCGGGAACTGTGCCACGATCGGCAGGCAGCCGCCGAGCGGGTTGGCCCCGGCCCCCTGGTACAGCGCCATGACCTCCTGGTTCATGCGCTGCTTGTCGTTCTTGTAGCGCTTGCGCAGCTCCTGGACCTTGGGGGCCAGCTCCTGCATCTTCTTCGACGAGCGCATCTGCTTGAGGAAGAGCGGGAAGATGAGCAGCCGCATCAGCACGGTCAGCGTGATGATGGTCAGCGCCCAGGTCAGCCCGCTGTCAGGGGCGAGGAAGCTGCTATAACCCTGGTGGATCCAGGTGATGACATGGGCGACGGCCGTGTACAGCCAGTTCAGCCAGGACAGCTCCACGGAGCTAGCTCCCTTGCGTTTCGTCGGACCGGACCGGGCGTGGGGGCACCGGGTCAAAACCTCCGGGATGGAATGGGTGGCAACGCCCGATTCTCCGGATCGTCAGCCATGTGCCGCGCAACGCGCCGTGAACGGCCAGGGCCTCCAGACCGTAGGCGCTGCATGAGGGGTGGAAACGGCAACGGGGACCCAGCAGGGGGCTCACATAGGCCCGGTAGAGCCGGATAGGAGCCATCAGGGTCCTGGCGGCGGGAGTGCCGCCGTCGGTCTGCTGCGCCGTCATCATCGCCCATCCATGCGAGCCTTGGGAGGCTCTCGCCGCCTGAGTAAACGATCCAGCGCGACGTCGAGTTCGGCGGCAAGGCGCTCGCTTCGCGCGGACGCGGCCGGTGGATTGGCGCGTACAACCAGCAGGCTACCTCGCGGGAGGCGATCCAGGCGTTCTCGCATGAGGTGTCTCAACCTGCGCTTGACGCGGTTGCGGACGACCGCGCCTCCCACGGCCCGGCTCACCACGAACCCCACCAGCGGCGGATCGCCGCTCTCCGGGCGCATGCCCAGATGCGCGACCAGGGTGGGACGGCCTGCTCGGCCTCCCTTTCTGACCGCGCCGGCGAACTCCTCGCCCCGGCGCATGCGGGATTCGGACGGCAACATGAGTGGGTCTTCGCGGGATCCGGGCAGGTACGGCTATCGCCCGCCGGCTGTCACGGCCGGCGGGCGAAGAGACGCTGCTGCCCCGGCCCGGCGAACCGGGCCGATGGATACGTCAGGCGGAGAGCTCGGCGCGGCCCTTGCGACGGCGGGCGGCCAGGATGGCGCGGCCGGCGCGGGTGCGCATACGGAGCCGGAAGCCGTGGGTCTTGGCGCGACGACGGTTGTTCGGCTGGAAAGTACGCTTGCTCACGAGTGGGCTCCAGGCTCAGGGCGCGGCCCCCAGCACATGGGGACGCTTGACAGAGTGGCTGGCTCACCGGAGGCGGGGCATGCGAAATAGCCGCCGCATGGTAAGCCGACCGTCGTACGTTACGGTGCCCGCGTGTCCCAGGTCAAACCGGCGAGCGGGCACCGGACGGGTTTTCCACGAATCCACAGCCCCTTCGTCCACCGCCGCCCCGCCGTCCACAGGACGTGCACCCAGCCTCCCCCGTACTGCCACTAGGCTGTGGACAACGTCTTGAACAGAGATGTGGACAAGACTACTGTCGGCCCTTCCAGACCTACTCTCCGCTGCGACGATGCGCCGGGCGGCGGGCGCGGGGCTGTGTACACCGTGTGGATTGCCTGTGGATTCCGGATGGTGGCCCTCCGGGCCTCCGGGGCGCCCGGCGGGTGGACGGCGGGAGGATCCGGTGGAACCGGCGGCCGCCGGTTGTGGATAACGGGAATCGCGGTGAAGCTCGGTCGGGGGCCGCGTCTGAGGAGGTGAGCCGGGCCGTGGATGACGTGGATCTCGGTGCGATGTGGGCACGCGCGCTGGAGAACTCCCTCAACGAGAGCGTCCCGTCCCAGCAGCGTGTCTGGCTCGGCATGACCCGGCCGTTCGGCCTGATGAACGACACCGTGGTGCTCGCCGCGCCCACGGACTTCGCCCGTGACGTCCTGGAGAACAAGCTCCGTCCCCTGATAAGCCACGCGCTGTCGGCGGAGTTCGGCCGTCCCATGAAGGTCGCGGTCATGGTCGATCCCGGGGCCGCCGGTCCCGAGACCGCGGTCTCTCCCCGGCGCGACACTTTTCCACAGGTTCCGGCCCCGGGTTACGCACAGGGCCAGGGGCAGCCACAGGGTTATGCACAGCCCATGTCTTCCCAGCTCGGAGACGGTTCCTCCACCCAGGACGGCTACCGGGACCCGGGGTCCGGGGCGACGCCGTCCACCGGTTATCCACAGCATCAACCACAGGGTGGACGGTTTCCCTACCCGTACGGGCGGATGGACGAGCCGGCTCAGCCGTACCTTCCTCCGGACGACGCGGAGGCGGAGCGTCCGGGCGAGCGCGGCCCCGGCGGGCACGCCGGCCCCGCGGGCTCCGGCGGCTACGGCCAGGGAGGTCCCGACGGCTACCGGCCCGCGGGCGCGGGAGGCCCCGGCGGTCCCGGCGGCTCCGACGGTTACCGGCCCCCGGGTGCGGGAGGTCCGGCGGGTCCCGGCGGGTACGACCCGCGGCCCGCGCCGCCCCGCCCCGAGAACGACGCCTTCGACCGGCCGTCACCCGTGCCGGGCCCGCCGCCGGCCCAGACGCAGAACAGGTGGGACGGCCGCGGCGGCCGTCCACAGGGGGAGCCGGCCAGGCTGAACCCGAAGTACACCTTCGAGACGTTCGTCATCGGCTCCAGCAACCGGTTCGCCCACGCCGCGGCGGTCGCGGTGGCCGAGGCGCCGGCCAAGGCGTACAACCCGCTGTTCATCTACGGCGACTCAGGCCTGGGCAAGACCCACCTGCTGCACGCGATCGGCCACTACGCCCAGAGCCTCTACGACGGCGCGCGGGTGAGATACGTGAGCTCCGAGGAGTTCACCAACGACTTCATCAACTCCATCCGCGACCACAAGGCCGACGGCTTCCGCGCCCGTTACCGGGCGGTGGACATCCTGCTCGTGGACGACATCCAGTTCCTGGAGGGCAAGGAGCAGACGCAGGAGGAGTTCTTCCACACGTTCAACACCCTCCACAACGCCAACAAGCAGATCGTCATCTCCAGCGACCGCGCGCCCAAGCAGCTGGTCACGCTGGAGGACCGGCTGCGCAACCGCTTCGAGTGGGGTCTGATCACCGACGTCCAGCCGCCGGAGCTGGAGACCCGCATCGCGATCCTGCGCAAGAAGGCGATCCAGGAGGGGCTGGCCGCGCCGCCGGAGGTGCTGGAGTACATCGCCAGCCGGATCTCCACCAACATCCGCGAGCTGGAGGGGGCGCTGATCCGGGTGACGGCGTTCGCCAGCCTCAACCGGCAGTCGGTCGACCTGCAGCTCACCGAGGTCGTGCTCAAGGACCTGATCACCGAGGACGCCGGCTCGGAGATAACGGTCGCCACGATCATGGCGTCCACCGCGTCCTACTTCGGCCTGTCGGTCGACGACCTGTGCGGCGGCTCGCGCTCGCGGGTCCTGGTCACCGCCCGGCAGATCGCCATGTACCTGTGCCGGGAGCTCACCGACATGTCGCTGCCGAAGATCGGGCAGCAGTTCGGCGGCCGTGACCACACGACGGTCATGCACGCCGACCGGAAGATCCGTTCCCTCATGGCGGAGCGTCGTTCGATCTACAACCAGGTCAACGAGCTGACCACGAGGATCAAGCAGCAGTCTCGCGGCTGATGAGACTCGCCACTCCGTGATGCACAGGCTGTGGAAAACCTTGTGGACTGAAGGTGCGAGTCGCCCGAAGACGGATTATCGGGGCATTCGGCAGTGGTCATCACCTGCGAACGAACATGACTCGGCCTCACCGGCTGGGGACAAAGCTGGGGAGAACCTGGGGAAAAGCTGGGGAGAACTCGTGGACAACCTGTGGACGCCCTGTGGGGAGAGTTTTCCCCAAGGACAAAACGGTCTCTTACCCAGTGGATAACCTGGGGAAACCTCGTGGATAACCGGTGGATGAACACCCCTTGATCTGGGGACGGCCTGTGGGCAAACCTCGGCCGTCCACAGCCCGCCGGGTTCTCCACACCCTTAACCCACACCCCCGGTGGATGAAAAAACTATAGTTGACCTGCGGAAACAATGGTCTTCCACAGTTTCCACACCCCCTACTGTGATGACTCCATGTATCTCTCTAAGAACATCAAGACCCATAGAGGGGTCCCGGAGCACACAGGTGCGGGACAGTGAACACCCGAACCCAAGGCGGCGAGCGACGAGCGCTCGCCACACAGGAGGCAGATCCCCGTGATGTTCCGGATCGAGCGAGACGTCCTCGCTGAGGCGGTCGCATGGACGGCGCGCAGCCTTCCGGCGCGTCCCTCCGTGCCGGTGCTGGCCGGCATGCGTCTCGAGGTCACCGACGGCGGCCAGCTCAAGCTCTCCGGCTTCGACTACGAGGTCTCCGCCGAGGTGACCCTCGAACCCCAGAGCGGCGAGGCGGGCGTGGTGCTGGTCTCGGGCCGGCTCCTCGCCGAGATCACCCGGGCGCTGCCCGCACAGCCTGTGGACTTCGTGGTGGACGGCGCCAAGGCCGTCGTCACCTGTGGAAGCGCCCGGTTCACACTCCTCACCATGCCTGTGGAGGACTACCCCTCCCTGCCCGCCATGCCGCCGGCCGCCGGACGGGTGGGCAGCGACGTGTTCGCCTCGGCCGTGGGCCAGGTCGCCGTGGCCGCGGGCAAGGACGACACCCTGCCGATGCTGACCGGTGTGCGCATGGAGATCGAGGGCGACACCGTGACCCTCGCCGCCACCGACCGCTACCGGCTGGCCGTACGCGAGCTGAAGTGGCAGCCGGGGCAGCCCGACTTCTCGGCGATCGCCATGATCCCGGGCCGCACCCTCGCCGACGCCGCCAAGGCCCTGGGCAGCACCGGCGCCGAGGTCGAGATCGCGCTGAGCTCGGCGGGCGGCACCGGTGAGGGCATGATCGGCTTCTCCAGCGCCGGTCGCCGCTCCACCACCCGGCTGCTCGACCCGGAGTTCCCCAAGTACCGCTCGCTGCTGCCGACGGAGTTCTCCGCCCGCGCCGACCTGTCCACGAGCGCCTTCGTCGAGGCCGTCAAGCGCGTGGCCCTGGTCGCCGAGCGCAACACCCCGGTCCGGCTGGCCTTCCGCGGAGGCGAGGTCGTCCTGGAGGCGGGCACCGGCGACGAGGCCCAGGCGGTCGAGGTGCTGCCCGTCGACTTCGACGGCGACGACATCAACATCGCCTTCAACCACCAGTTCCTGCTGGAGGGGCTCGGCGCGATCGACTCCGACGTGGCCCGCCTGCAGATGACCACCTCCACCAAGCCGGCGATCCTCACCGGTGGCAAGCCCGTGGAGGACGGCGGGACCCCCGACTACCGCTACCTGATCATGCCGATCCGCCTGTCGAGCTGACGCGGCCCGCGTCCCCGGCCGCTCCTGCCACCCGGAGGGCGGGGGCGCGCCAAGGGCGGGACGTGCCGAAGGACGGGACGCGCCGCCCGCCGGGTGAGTCCGCGGCGGGCCCGGGTACGGTTCACCGGTGACCGAGATCATGCTGAAGGCGTGCCTCAACGGTTCGAGGAATCCCGGCGAGCACCCGGCGCTGCCCCTGACCCCCCTGCAGCTCGCTCAGGAGGCCCGTGAGGCCCGTGAGGCGGGTGCGACGGCAGTTCATATGCACCCGCGCGATGAGACCGGCAGAGAGTCTCTCAGCGCCGCGCACATCGGCGCGGCCGTCCGTGAGGTGCGGCGGGCGTGCCCCGGCATGCCCGTCGGCGTCAGCACGGGCCTGTGGATATCCGGCGGGGACGCCGGGCAGCGGCGGCGGGCCGTACTGGGCTGGGCGGAGCTGCCCGCCGGGGACCGGCCCGACTTCGCCTCGGTCAACCTCTCCGAGCCCGGCTTCGCGGAGCTCTGGCACGACCTGCGCGAGCTCGGGGTGGACGTCGAGGCGGGGGTCTGGTCCACCGCCGACGCCGAGGCGCTCGCCGCGAGCGGCCTGGAGTGCCTGCGGGTGCTGGTGGAGATCATCGGCGGTCCGGCCGCCACCGCCGTGTCCCGCGCGCACGCCGTCCTCGCCCGCCTGGACGAGCTGGGCGTACCCGGGCGTCGGCTCCTTCACGGCGAGGAGGAGCCGACCTGGATACTTGTCGATGAAGCGGGGCAGATGGGTCTGGCTACGCGCGTCGGCCTGGAGGACGTCCTCCACAGCCCTGTGGGCGACCCCGTTGCCGGAAACGCCGATCTGGTACGGCTTGCGATGGCGCGCCTTACGTGATGGATGAAGAAACCCAAATAGAGGGGGTGCTCGTATGCAAATCGGCATGATCGGGCTGGGCAAAATGGGCGGCAACATGGCCGAGCGCCTGCGCCGCGGCGGCCACGACGTGGTCGGTTACGACCGCGACCCGTCGATCAGCGACGTCGCGAGCCTTAAGGAGCTGGTGGACCGGCTCCAGGCGCCGCGCGCGGTATGGGTCATGGTGCCGGCCGGCGCGCCGACCCAGGCGACGATCGAGCAGCTCGGCGAGCTGCTGTCGCCCGGTGACGTCGTCGTCGACGGCGGCAACTCGCACTATCTCGACGACCGCAAGCACGGCGAGGAGCTCGGCGCCCGGGGCGTCGGCTTCGTCGACTGCGGCGTGAGCGGCGGCGTCTGGGGCCTGCAGAACGGCTACGCGCTGATGACCGGCGGCTCCGACGAGGACGTCCGGAGGCTGATGCCGATCTTCGAGACCCTCAAGCCAGAGGAGGGCGGCTTCGTCCACGCGGGCGGCATCGGCGCCGGCCACTTCGCGAAGATGGTCCACAACGGCATCGAGTACGGCATGATGCAGGCCTTCGCCGAGGGCTGGGAGCTGCTGGAGGCGTCCGACGTCGTGACCGACGTGGCCGGCTCCTTCAAGAGCTGGCGCAACGGCACGGTCATCCGCTCCTGGCTGCTCGACCTGCTGGTCCGCGCCCTCGACGAGGACCCGGGCCTGGCGGACCTGAGGGGTTACGCCCAGGACTCCGGCGAGGGCCGGTGGACCGTCCAGGCCGCCGTGGACCACGCGGTGCCGCTGCCGGTCATCACCGCCGCCCTGTACGCCAGGTTCGCCTCCCGCCAGGACGACTCGCCGGCCATGAAGGTCGTCGCGGCCCTGCGCAACCAGTTCGGCGGTCACGCGGTCACCGCCAAGGAGGGCCAGGTCGCCAAGGGCGCCGACGCCCCGGGCGCCGACGTGGCCCCGCCGCCGGAGGCCGACAGGTGACGCGGTGCCCGTACGGCCGCGCACCCCGCCGCGAGAGGCGCGGGGCGCGCGGCCGTACGGGCACCCTCACGAACGCCCCCGCGCACGCCCGGCGGGGATTCGCCCGCCGTCGGCCGTCGGCCGTCACCGGTGACCCGGTGACTGGCACCGGCGACCGGTGGGGCCCGCCGTGAACGGCCGTGGACGGCCGTGGACCCCTGTGACCCGCTGTGGACGACAGGAGCGGCGTGCCGCGGTGGAAACCGGTGACCGGTGGGGCCGACCGCGGCTCCCGGGGTGCGGCTAGTCTTCGAGGGGTGTACGTCGCCCATCTCTCGCTGACCGACTTCCGGTCCTACGACACCGCCGACCTCGGCCTGGAGCCGGGCGTCACGGCCTTCGTCGGGCCCAACGGGCGGGGGAAGACCAACCTGGTCGAGGCGCTGGGCTACGTCGCGACGCAGTCGAGCCACCGGGTGGCCACCGACGCGCCGCTGGTACGGCACGGAGCGGCACGGGCGGTCGTCCGATGCGTCGTCGTGCGGGAGGACCGCCGCGCCCTGGTCGAGCTGGAGATCAACCCGGGGAAGGCCAACCGCGCCCGGCTGAACCGCTCGCCGGTCTCCCGCGCCCGCGACGTCGTCGGGCTGCTGCGCACGGTCCTGTTCGCGCCGGAGGACCTCGCGATGGTCAAGGGCGACCCCTCGGAGCGGCGCCGCTACCTCGACGACCTGCTGGTGGCCAGGACGCCCCGCTTCGCCGGGGTCCGCGCCGACTACGACCGGGTGCTCAAGCAGCGGGGGGCGCTGCTGCGCACGGCGGCGCAGGCGCGGCGGAGCGGCCGGGGCGGACGCCGGGCCGAGAACGACGCGGGCTTCGCCGCCGCCGGGGCGGGCGACCCGCTGAGCACGCTGGAGGTGTGGGACGCCCACCTCGCCAGGCACGGCGCCGAGCTGCTCGCCGCCCGGCTGGAGCTGGTCGAGGCGCTGCGGCCGCTGGTCGCCGCCTCCTACGCAGCCCTGGCCCCCGACTCGGCCCCGGCCGACCTGGTCTACCGCGGCACGCTGACCGGGGACGCGCCGGACGCCGGGGACGACGGGAACGCCGGAGGCGCCGGGGAGGCCCCGGCCGACCGCTCGGTCCTGGAGAAGCGGCTGCGCGAGGCGCTGGCCGAGGTCAGGAGCGCCGAGCTGGAACGCGGCGTCACCCTGGTCGGCCCGCATCGCGACGACCTGTTCCTGGGCCTGGGGGACCTTCCCGCGCGCGGCTACGCCAGCCACGGGGAGTCGTGGTCGTTCGCGCTGGCCCTCCGGCTGGCCGCCTACGACCTGCTGCGGGCCGACGGCGGCGACCCGGTCCTCATCCTCGACGACGTCTTCGCCGAGCTGGACAGCCGCCGGCGCCGCCGCCTGGCCGAGATCGTCGCCCCGGCCGAGCAGGTGCTCATCACCGCCGCGGTGCCCGCCGACGTGCCGCCGGAGCTGGCCGGGGCCAGGTTCGACGTGACCGAGGGGAGTGTCGGGCGTGTCCGCTGACGACGCCGCGCGGGACCGGCCGGGCCGGCCCGCGCGCGGCTCCGGGGACTCCGGGGGCTCCGGAGACTCCCGGGGCTCCAGGACTTCGAGGGCGGCCGGCGAGGGCGCCGTATCCGGTGCGGACGCCGGCACCGGTTCCGGTACGGGTTCCGGCGCCGGAAACGGCACCGGGAGCGGTACGGGTTCCGGCGCGGGGACCGGCGCGGGGACCGGCGCCGCGGCGGCCGCCGAGGCGTCCGCGGACACCGCGGCCCGGGGCGCCGCACTGGCCAGGGAGAAGCTGGCCCAGGCCAAGGCCGACGCGGCCAAGCGCGGCAGGCTGCCGCGGCGCGAGCCCAGGCGCGCGGCGTCCGGCGCCCGCAGGGACGGCGGCGACCCCCAGCTCCTCGGCCGGGCCATCGCCGACCTGCTGGCCGACCGGGGCTGGGAGCGGCCCGCCGCGGTGGGCGGGGTTTTCGGCCGCTGGCCGGAGATCGTGGGCCCGGACCTGGCCTCCCACACCCGGCCGGAGACCTTCGCCGACGGGGAGGTCGTGGTGTCCGCCGACTCCACGGCGTGGGCCACCCAGGTGCGCCTGCTGGCCAGGACCCTGGTCAGGCGGCTGAACGAGGAGCTCGGGGACGGCACGGTGCAGCGGGTGCGGGTGCGCGGCCCGCAGCACGGACCCCGGCCCGGCGGGCTCCGGGTCACCGGCAGCCGAGGCCCAGGTGACACGTACGGTTGATCACGGAGGTCCGGCTGACGCCGAAAACGGATCAGCGGCCCCTCTCGCGCGATGACCCCCCACCCCCGAGGGGGGATGCCCAAATGGAGGGTGGACGCGCTAGAGAGGCTTCTGGAGCCCGTCAATGCCGCATCACGCGCTTCGAGCCGCTAGAATGGAACTGAATTCCGGACACGTCCGTTTGCGTGACACCCCGGCCTGTGAGGCCGACTCCCCCGGGTGGGCGCATCGGGGCATTCACGACGGTGACGGGCAGGGCGGGGCTGAATCGCGTCCCCGCTGCGTGTCCGCGGCAGGAGGATTCCGCACTTGTCCTACGACGCTAGCTCAATCACCGTTCTCGAAGGGCTCGAGGCAGTCCGCAAGCGCCCGGGAATGTACATCGGCTCGACCGGCGAGCGGGGTCTCCACCACCTCGTCTACGAGGTGGTGGACAACTCCGTCGACGAGGCCCTCGCCGGTCACGCCGACAGGATCGAGGTCACCCTGCTCGCCGACAACGGCGTGCGGGTCGTGGACAACGGCCGTGGCATCCCGGTCGGCATGCACCCCGTCGAGAAGCGTCCCGCGGTCGAGGTCGTCCTGACCGTGCTGCACGCGGGAGGCAAGTTCGACAGCAAGTCCTACGCCGTCTCGGGCGGCCTGCACGGCGTCGGCGTCTCGGTGGTCAACGCCCTGTCCAACCGGCTGGAGGTGGAGATCCGCACCGACGGCCACTACTGGCGGCAGAGCTACGCCGACACCAGGCCGACGCACCCGCTGGCCAAGGGCGAGCCGACCGACGAGACCGGCACCTCGATCACCTTCTGGGCCGACCCCACCATCTTCGAGACCACGACGTGGAACTTCGAGACGCTCTCGCGGCGCTTCCAGGAGATGGCCTTCCTCAACAAGGGCCTGACGATCTGCCTGCGCGACGAGCGCCCCGGCCACTCCGCCGGCGAGGACGGCGAGGACGGGCCGGTGGAGGTGACCTACCACTACGAGGGCGGCCTGTCCGACTTCGTCAAGCACCTCAACTCCAAGAAGGACGCGGCGCACGTCTCCGTGATCGACTTCGAGGAGAGCGGCGAGGGGATCTCGGTCGAGATCGCCATGCAGTGGAACAACTCCTACAGCGAGTCGGTCTACACCTTCGCCAACACCATCAACACGGCCGAGGGCGGCACCCACGAGGAGGGCTTCCGCGCGGCGCTGACGTCGATCGTCAACCGCTACGCGCGCGAGCAGAAGTTCCTCAAGGAGGGCAAGGACGACAACCTCACCGGTGAGGACATCCGCGAGGGCCTCACCGCGATCATCTCGGTGAAGCTGGCCGACCCGCAGTTCGAGGGCCAGACCAAGACCAAGCTGGGCAACACCGAGGCCAAGTCGTTCGTCCAGAAGGCCTGCAACGACCACCTGCGCGACTGGTTCGAGCGCAACCCCGGCGAGGCCAAGGACATCATCAACAAGTCCCTGCAGGCCTCCCGTGCCCGCCTCGCGGCCCGTCAGGCCCGCGACCTGACCCGGCGCAAGTCGCTGCTGGAGGCCGGCTCCGGCCTGCCCGGCAAGCTGGCCGACTGCCAGTGGAGCGACCCGGAGAAGTGCGAGCTGTTCATCGTCGAGGGCGACTCGGCCGGTGGTTCCGCCAAGGGCGGCCGCGACTCCAAGTTCCAGGCGATCCTGCCCATCCGCGGCAAGATCCTGAACGTCGAGAAGGCGCGGATCGACAAGGTCCTGAAGAACGCCGAGGTCCAGGCGCTGATCACCGCCATGGGCACCGGCGTGCACGACGAGTTCGACATCTCCAAGCTGCGCTACCACAAGCTGATCCTGATGGCCGACGCCGACGTCGACGGTCAGCACATCAACACGCTGCTGCTGACGCTGCTGTTCCGCTTCATGCGGCCGCTGATCGAGGCCGGGCACGTCTACCTGTCCCAGCCGCCGCTCTACAAGATCAAGTGGGACCGCAGGGGCGAGGACGCCTCCTACGCCTACTCCGACCCCGAGCGTGACGCGATCATCAATGAGGGCATCGGCAGGGGCAGGCGCGACCCGCGTCTGCACGACGGCATCCAGCGGTTCAAGGGTCTGGGCGAGATGAACGCCGGCCAGCTGTGGGACACCACGATGAACCCCGAGACCCGTGTCCTGCGCCTGGTCACCCTCGACGACGCCGCACAGGCCGACGAGCTGTTCAGCGTCCTGATGGGTGAGGACGTGGAGGCGCGCCGCTCCTTCATCATCCGGAACGCGCGGGACGTCCGCTTCCTCGACGTGTAGCGGCGGTTCCCGATGTGTAGCGGCAGCCGTACAGACCTCTCTTCGAAAAGGACCCATCACCCGTGACGGACGTGAACACTCCGCCCGCAGAGCCGGCAGAGCCGACAGAGCGCATCGAGCCGGTCGACATCCAGTCGGAGATGCAGCGCAGCTACATGGACTACGCGATGTCGGTCATCGTGTCCCGTGCGCTGCCCGACGTCCGCGACGGGCTCAAGCCGGTGCACCGCCGCGTGCTGTACGCCATGTACGACGGCGGCTACCGCCCCGACCGGGGTTACTTCAAGTGCTCCCGCGTCGTCGGCGACGTCATGGGCTCCTACCACCCGCACGGCGACTCGTCGATCTACGGCACCGTCGTACGGCTGGCACAGCCCTGGGCGCTGCGCTACACCCTGGTCGACGGCCAGGGCAACTTCGGATCGCCCGGCAACGACATGCCGGCCGCCATGCGGTACACCGAGTGCAAGCTCGCGCCGATCGCCATGGAGATGATCCGTGACATCGACAAGGACACCGTCGACTTCCAGCCCAACTACGACGGGCGTTCGCAGGAGCCGCTGGTCCTGCCGTCGCGGTTCCCGAACCTCCTGGTCAACGGCTCGGCCGGCATCGCGGTCGGCATGGCCACGAACATCCCGCCGCACAACCTGCGCGAGGTCGCCGAGGGCATCAAATGGTGCCTGGAGAACCCCGAGGCGGACGACGAGGAGCTGCTGGAAGCGCTGATCGCCCGGGTCAAGGGCCCCGACTTCCCCACCGGCGCGCTCATCGTGGGCCGCCGCGGCATCGACGACGCCTACCGCACCGGCCGCGGGTCGATCACCATGCGGGCGATCGTGGAGGTCGAGGAGGACGCCAAGGGCCGCCAGTGCCTGGTCGTCACCGAGCTGCCCTACATGGTCAACCCGGACAACCTCGCGCTGTCCATCGCCGAGCTGGTGAAGGACGGCCGGATCAACGGCATCGCCGACGTCCGCGACGAGAGCTCCTCCCGGGTCGGCCAGCGCCTGGTGATCGTGCTCAAGCGCGACGCGGTCGCCAAGGTCGTGCTGAACAACCTCTACAAGCACACCCAGCTGCAGACCACCTTCGGCGCCAACATGCTGGCCCTGGTCGACGGGGTGCCGCGCACCCTGCGGCTGGACCAGTTCGTGCGCCACTACGTGGCGCACCAGGTCGAGGTCGTGGTCCGCCGTACCCGCTACCTCCTGCGCAAGGCCGAGGAGCGCGCCCACATCCTGCGCGCGCTGCTCAAGGCGCTGGAGCGGCTGGACGAGGTCATCGCCCTGATCCGGCGTTCGCCGTCGGCCTCGGCGGCCCAGGGCGGCCTGATGACGATGCTGGAGATCGACGAGGTCCAGGCGCAGGCCATCCTCGACATGCAGCTGCGCAAGCTCGCCGCCCTGGAGCGGCAGCAGATCACCGACGAGCACGACGCGCTGATGACGCAGATCACCGACTACCAGGAGATCCTGGCCTCGCCGCAGCGGCAGCGGACGATCATCCTCGACGAGCTCACCGAGATCGTGAACAGGTATGGCGACGAGCGCAAGTCGGAGATCATCGCCTACGAGGGCGACATGTCGATCGAGGACCTCCTCGCCGAGGAGGACATGGTCGTCACGATCACCCGCGGCGGCTACGCCAAGCGCACCAACATCGACCTGTACCGGGCGCAGCGGCGCGGCGGCAAGGGGGTGCGCGGCGCCCAGCTCCGCCAGGACGACATCGTCGACCACTTCTTCGTCACCACGACGCACCACTGGCTGCTGTTCTTCACCAACAAGGGCCGCGTCTACCGGATCAAGGCGTACGAGCTGCCGGACGCCGCCCGCGACGCGCGCGGCCAGCACCTGGCGAACCTCCTGGCCATGCAGCCCGACGAGGTCATCATGGAGGTCCTGGACCTGCGTGACTACGACGTGGCCCCGTACCTCGTGCTGGCCACCCGGCACGGCCTGGTGAAGAAGACGCGCCTCACGGAGTACGACTCGCCGCGTTCGGGCGGTCTCATCGCCATCAACCTCCGGGAGGACGACGAGGTGATCGCCGCCCGGCTGGTGTCCGAGGACGACGACCTCCTTCTCATCTCCCGCGGCGCCCAGTCGATCCGCTTCACCTCCACCGACGAGGCGCTGCGCCCGATGGGCCGGGCGACCAGCGGCGTGATCGGCATGCGGTTCCTGGAGGGCGACGAGCTGCTGGCGATGAACCGCATCGCCGACGGCGACGACGTGCTGATCGCCACCGAGGGCGGCTACGCCAAGCGCACCCCGGCCGACCAGTACCCGGTCCAGGGAAGGGGCGGCAAGGGTGTCCTGACGGCTAAGATCGTCAGCTCCCGTGGCAAGCTTGTGGGTGCTGCCATGGTCAGGCCGGAGGACGAGGTCTTCGCGATCACGTCCAACGGCGGTGTAATCCGGACCAGCGCAGGAGAGATCAAGCAGTCCGGTCGCCAGACCATGGGGGTACGTCTGATGAATCTCGCGGAAGGTGACAGCGTCGTGGCGCTCGCGCGCAACGCCGAGGCCGCCGGGGCCCGTGACAATGCCGAGGCCCTCGCGGTCCCGGAGAGCGGCGAAGGGGAGTGACACGTGGATGCCCAGGGAAAAAAGGGTCCACGTCCGGCTTCCTCGTCGACACGCGATCAGGTAACGGAGAAGATGGACAAGACCGCGGGGGCCGAGGCCGCCGGAGCGGTCGAGTCGCCGGCCGACGGTAGAACGCCGGGGACCGGTGAATCGGTGACCGACGATCTCAAGGGCAGGCAGAACGTGACGGCGATCGAGGACGGCAAGCCAAGCGAGTCCGCGGTGCGTATCCGCCCGGCGTCCCCGGACGCGGGCAACTCCTCCTGGACTCCCGGGGACCTGTCGTCCTCCGGGTCACCGGGCATCCCGGCCACCGACAAGAAGGTCGCCGAGGCCCCCGCGAAGGCGCCGCGCAAGGCCCACCTCGTGCTGCGCCGGGTCGAGCCGTGGTCGGCGATGAAGTTCAGCTTCGTGGTGTCGCTGGTCTGCTTCGTGGTGCTGTTCGTCGCGGTCGCCGTGCTCTACATGGCGCTGTCCAGCCTGGGGGTGTTCGACAACATCATCCAGATGGTGAACCAGGTGACCACGGCGGACGGCAAGTCCACCGGCGGCATCGACGCCGCCGCCTGGTTCGAGCCGGTGCGGATCCTGGGCTACACCGCCCTGATCGGCGCGGTGAACGTCGTGCTGATCACCGCCCTGGCCACCCTCGGTGCCGTGATCTACAACATCGCCTCCGACCTGGTCGGTGGTGTCGAGGTCACCTTCAGCGAGGCTGAATAGCCGTCCCGCGCCGTGTCCCCGGCAGCCCGGCCGTCCCCGGTCCGCGGGCCGGGGACATGGCGCGAACGGGTGCCGGAAGAGGGTAAGCTTTTCCCTGTTCGAACGAACGGATTCGCCTCCGCAGAGCGGATGCGATACCGTTTCTTCGCGACGAGGGGCTATAGCTCAGTCGGTTAGAGCGCTTCCCTGATAAGGAAGAGGTCCCAGGTTCAAGTCCTGGTAGCCCCACCACGAAAAAGCGGTTCAGAGGCCGGTTCCCGAGATTCGGGAGTCGGCCTTTCGGCTGTTCGACCGTCATCTGACCGTCGCGCCGTCCGCCACGAGTGGGCGCTGACGTGTTCAAGAGGTCCTCCCGGCGTCCTGGGTGTCATCCTGCCGGTCCCTATATGCCCTTCGGGGTGCTTCACCGGGCGCGGCCGCCGTTGGGCGCCCTCGCTGAGCCGAGGGGTCCGAGCCTTCCTGCCGGACGGTGAACGGCTCGGGCGAGAGAAGGGGCGGAGCAGGTTCGTGCGCGAGCTTCGCGGACCACGGTCAGCGTCCCGGTCGTGCTTTCCGCACCGAACACCTCGGTTCCGTCACCGGGTCCCCCTGGCTTCTGTTGAAGCCGCACTGAGTTCTGTTCATTGGTGGCGAAAGTCGTTAATCTCGTCGTAATCGGCCCCACGGGTCCGAGCCGCATCTCCCCATCCAGGGGTCGTACCTCATGGAGCGAGAAGTGACGATGGCGCGCTGCCTGGGCCGGTTGCTTCTGGTGGTCGTCGTCGGCGCGCTGGCGACCGCCGCCCTGGCGGCGCCCGCTTCCGCCCACGGACAGCTCGCGATGTCGACGCCGGTCAAGGGCGGCACGGTGCGCGAGCCGATGAAGTCCCTCGCGCTCTACTTCACCGAGGTGCCCGCCTCGAACGCGTACTTCGCGGTCACGGCTCCCGGCGGCGCCCGGGTCGACCGGCCCTGGACGCACGGCCGGCCCGAACGCCTCGACAAGCCGGTCCAGGAGTACAACCTCGTCAACGGGGTGTGGGAACCGAGCGTGTACAACACCGGATTCCCGGCGGAGATCCCGGTCGCCTACTGGCCGGAGCGGGGCGAGTACGTCGTCCGGTACCTGTCGATCGCCTCCGACGGGGAGCCGGTGCGGGGAGAGCTGCGGTTCACCTACAAGGGCGGGACCTCGGGGCCGCCGAAGGGCTGGCGGGCTCCGGACAACGAGCCCGACCCCGCCCTGCTCGCCTCGGCCGGGCCCGGGAACGGCACCCAGGCCCCGGTGCCCGAGACCGGCGGCAGCCCGGCGGTGATCGGCCCGGCGGTGCCACAGACCGGCGGCAGCCAGGCCGCGGTTCCCGAGACCGGTACGGCCGGCGCTCCCACCGGTGACGCGCAGCCGGCCGGTTCCGGCACCGGGTCGTCGGTATGGCTGGTCCCCGCGGTCCTCGTCGTCGGAGCGGGCGTCCTGGTGGTACGGGCCGCGCGGCGGCCCGCACCCACCGCCGCGGCGGTCCGGCGGCCTTCCGGCCGCCCGCAGGCCAGGGCGCCCTCACGCGCGCCGGCGTCACGCACCCCCCACCGCCCTGAATCCGCCAAGCGACGCTGATTCGCCGCCCTGCCCCCAGGAGAACCCCCATGACGATCGTGCCTGCGCGCCTGCGCCCGCTGCTCGCCGCGCTCCCGCTCGGCGTGGTCCTGCTGACGACCACGTCGGCCTGTGGAGGGCCGGATGCCGCCGCCCCCACCCGGTCCGCCGCCCCGGGATCCACCGAGACGGCCGCCCCCGCTCCCGCGGAGCCGGATCCCGCGACCTCCGGAGAGTCGGCGTCCGCCGCCCCCGCGGACCCGGCGGTGAAGGAGATCACCGTCACCATCGCCGGCCGGAAGGTCACGCCGCCGACGAGACGGATCGAGGTGGCCAGGGGCCAGACGGTGCGGATCACGGTCACCGGCGACACCGCCGACGAGGCGCACCTGCACGGGTACGACAAGGAGGCCCAGCTGAAGCCCGGCACCCCCGCGAGCATCGAGTTCGTCGCCGACGAGACCGGGTTGTTCGAGATGGAGACCCACGAGTCCGGGCTGCAGCTGTTCCAGCTCGTCGTCCGTTAGGCCGGCCGGGATGTGGCCGGCTCACGGCGTCGGCGGTCGTCAGGACCTGCCGATTCCGTTCTCGGCCGCGCTGACCGGCGCGGTCCTCGCGTTGCTGGTGTCGTTCGTGGCGCTCGGCGCGCTGTGGAGGGAACCACGGCTGGGCGCCGCCCTCACCGGTGCCCGCTCGTTGCCCGCCGCCGTCCGGACGGCGGTGACCGCGCCGGCCTGGCGGTGGGTCTGGCGAGCCGCCGGGCTCGTCGCCGCGGCGTACTTCTGCATCGGGCTGATCTTCGGTCCCGATCGGGCCGACAATCCCACGGCCGGGGCGTTCTACGTTCTGTTCTGGGTCGGCCTGGTGCCGCTGTCACTGCTGTTCGGCCCGGTGTGGCGCGGCCTGAACCCGCTGCGGACGCTGCACCTGCTGGCCTGCGAGGGGCTCGGGCGCGACCCGGAACTCGGCCTGCGGCCGCTGCCCGCGGGCGTCGGATACCGGCCCGCCTGCGTGGGACTGTTCGCCTTCGTCTGGCTGGAACTCGTCGCCCCGGAGCGGGCCACCCTGCCGGTCATCGGGGCCTGGCTCGCGGCCTACACCGTGCTCACACTCGCCGGGGCGGTGGTCTTCGGCTCCCGGTGGTTCGACCACGCGGATCCGTTCGAGGTCTACAGCGACCTCGTGGGCAGGCTGGCCCCGGTGACCGGACACCGCGACGGCGTGCTGGTCTGGCGCAACTCCCTGGACGGCATGGCGGGGCTGCGACCGGCGCCGGGGCTGACGACACTGGTGGTCGTGCTCCTGGGCTCGACCATGTACGACAGCCTGTCCAACGCCCCGGTCTGGGTGCGCTTCACGCAGGAGAGCGCGGTGCCGGCCCCGGTCACGGGCACCGCCGGCCTGGTCGCCGTCATCGCCCTGGTGCTCGCGGCGTACCGGGCCGCGACGGCGCTGGCCGGCCGGTGGGGTGCGGCGGAGCCGGGTACGACGGCGGGAGAGATCGCCCACTCGATGGTGCCGATCGCCGTCGGGTACGTGGTGGCCCACTACTACACCCTGTTCCTCCTGGAGGGGCAGCGGACCATCGCCCTGCTGTCCGATCCGCTGGACACCGGCGCCGACTGGCTGGGCACCGCCGGGTGGACCGTCCAGGCGCTCGGCACCACCCCCGCGGGGGTCGCCACCCTCCAGGTCACGGTCATCGTCGTCGGTCACGTGCTGGGCACCGTACTGGCCCATGACCGCGCGCTGGCCCTGTTCCCCCGGCGTACCGCCGTCCTCGGGCAGATCCCCCTGCTCGTGCTGATGGTGGTCTACACCGTGGTGGGCCTGCTCCTCCTGTTCGCCGCCTGAGCCGCTCGGGACAGGCGGCGGCCCAGGGACTGGGCCGGGCGCTCGACGGCCCGGTAGGTCAGCTCCGCGCAGCCGAGCACCACCGCCAGCAGCAGGACGGCCATGACGAGCCGTTCGGCGAGGGGGAAGCGGGCGGGGTCCGCCGTCAGCCGCCGGAGGACCTGGATCGCGAGGGGATGCAGCAGGTAGACGGAGTAGCTGATCATGCCGAGCCGGACGAGGAGACGGGGCATCGCCCGGTTCCGCAGAAGACGGGCGGCCAGGAAGGTCGCCCAGGCCGCCGCGACGGCGGCGGTCCAGCCCCAGGTGAAGGCCCGCGCCTGGTCGTCGGGCATGCCCCAGCCGGGGCCGAACGCCCACGCGGCTCCGGCGGACGCGACCGGCACGAGGCCGAGCAGCCACCCGGTCCTCCTCCGGCCGGCCTGTCCCTGGTCGAGCCGGTAGAAGACGGTGCCGGCGAACATCGTCGCGAGGATGGCGAGACTCTGCCACGCCCCGACCCGGCTGTTGACGCCGAGCAGCACCAGGGCGAGCACGGCCGCCGCCGCGGTGCCGTACCGGCGGAGGCTCCCGCCGCAGGCCAGAGACGCGGCGGCCGCGAGCAGCACGACCGCGGTCGTCACCACGACCGGCGTGGTGCCCAGGCCGTGTGACAGCGCGCCCGCCGGGAGCAGCCCTCCCACGGCGACGGCCGCCACGGCGAAGGCGAGCATGCCGGTGACGCTGAAGCGGTGCACGCCGGCCGTGAACATGGCGGTCACGAGGAGGTAGAAGACCATCTCATAGGAGAGGGTCCAGAACACGTTGACGACGCTGTTCACCTGAAGCAGGTCCTGGAGCATCGTCAGGTGCGCCAGGGCCGCGACGCCCGGGGCGTCCGCCAGCTGGTCCGGCAGCGGGGTGTACACGCCCGCGACGCCGAACGCCGTCCCGGCCGCCGCGGCGACGAGCCACAGGGGGTACAGCCGGAAGACCCGGTTGATCCAGAACCCGCCGACGCTGCCGCGCCGTTCGAGCGAGACCGGCACCACGTAGCCGCTGACGAGGAAGAACACGAGCACGCCGTACTGGCCGAAGTCGAACCACGGGCCGGCGGTCGCGCGCACCTCCGGGAGGAGCGCGTCCAGGGAGTGCTCGAACACCACGACCAGCGCGGCCATGCCGCGCAACGCGTCCAGCCACCCCTGCCGTGGTGCGGACGGCGGCCGCGACCGCGGGGGCGGGGCCTCCTCCCGGGCAACGCTCCGACTCGTCTCCACAACTCCGGCGAACATCCGGTCAGGGTAGGCGGTCATCCTGGGAGATTCGTAAGCGCATCCTGAAGGCGGGCTCGACGGACCGGCCGCCGGCCGATGGGAGGTACGGGCGGAGGTGCCGGAATGAGGCCCCTGATCATGGACGACCAGGGGCCGCCTACGTCCGCGACAGGCTGATCCGGTCGCGTTCCCGCTGAGCCCGCTGTTACCTGGTTATTCGTATGGGTATGCGATTCAGTGACCGATATGGCCCTCGGATGGCCGTGACCTCCACGCGGAAGAGGAAAGTCCCATGCGCGCCTTGCTGATCACCCTGGGAGTCGTCGCGGTGGTGTTCATCCTGCTCGGCCTGTTGCTCAAGGCCCTGAAGTGGCTGCTTATCATCGGTCTGATCGCCCTGGTCGCCGCGGTCGTGATGGGCGTCGTCGAGGCCCGTCGCGCCGGCCGCGAGCCGTAGACGCGCGCGAGGACCTCCGGCCCCGCCGTCGCGCCGTACGCCCCGAGGTGCCTCAGCGCCCGCCGCTGCGGGCCGCCAGGAACGCGACGAGGCCGACGCCGAGGAAGACGGCGGGAAGCAGCAGGACGGAGCCCACGGCCCACAGCCCGCTGTCGTCGGACGTGGCGGCGCCGACCGTCCAGGCCAGCCAGGTCACGCCCGCGACGGCGAGGGTGCCGGACTTCGGGACGCCGTACCGGCCGGCGAGGAAGGCGAGCACCCCCAGGACGACGACGAAGCCCGCCACCTGCCACGGCTGGTATGGGCCGCTGACGCCGCCGTCCGGCGCGACGTCCTTCTGCCGGTCCCAGCCCAGCCAGGCGAGGTAGTTCGCCAGGGAGGCCACGGCCAGGGTCACACCGATCCGGGCGCTCCGCGCGGCGTCCGCGCGGGATCCGTTGTCTTCGGGCACCGTTCCACGGTAGCCCG
Organism: Streptosporangium sp. NPDC048047; assembly: GCF_040653115.1. NCBI lineage: Bacteria > Bacillati > Actinomycetota > Actinomycetes > Streptosporangiales > Streptosporangiaceae > Streptosporangium > Streptosporangium sp. NPDC048047. Next base: position 25,278 of record NZ_JBEZNH010000061.1, read on the forward strand.
CCGGAGGCCCGTCGCCCATACGTTCACGCCGCCGGGGTTCACGGCCGCGCGAAACGGGACGGGCCGTTCTCCAGGCCGGCGATGATGAGGTCCACGGCCACCGCGAACGTCGCGTCGGCGTCGTCCACGCCGTCGAGCTCCGCGAGCCTCGCGAGCTCCGCGAGGAGGCCCTCGCTCTCGGCGGTGATGAAGCCGGAGACGAACGTGAAGAGCGCCGTGCGGGTGTGGGCGAGCCGGTCCGCGGGGACCCCGGCGGCGACCAGGATGCGGTTGTAGACCACCCAGAGCGCGCCCGACTGGTCCACGACGTCGGGGTGGGTGTTCATGTGGGACCACAGCGAGGGGTGGGAGCGGGCGATCGAGCGGTAGGCGTGCGCCAGGGCCCGGAGCTGGTCCTGCCAGGGGGCGCCGTCGTCGGGGGGCAGCCGCACCTCGGCGGCGACGAGGGCGCAGACGCCGCGCAGCAGGTCGGTCCGGTCCTGGACGTGGTGGTAGAGGGACATCGGGTTGACGTCGAGCTCGGCCGCCAGCTTGCGCATGGACAGCTTCTCCACGCCCGCGGCGTCGATCAGCCGCAGGGCCGTCATGTGGATCTCCTCCGGGGTCAGGGGCCGTCCCCTGCGCGCGCTCACTGCCATACACCGTATGATAGCTTCCATACGGTGTATGGCTGGCGGTGCGGGAGCCGCCGCCGAAGGAGGGATTTCCATGGCCGCGACTCGGTCGATTCCCGCCCCCCGGGGGCTGCCCGTGCTCGGTAACACCCTGCAGGTCCCGGCGCACTCGCCCGCCGCGTTCTTCGACGAGACCGCGGCGGAGCACGAGGAGGGGATCTTCCAGCTCGACCTGCTGGGCCGCCGGGTCCTGTTCGTCTACGACCCCGACCTGGTCGCCGAGGTCTGCGACGAGACGCGCTTCTACAAGGGCATCGACCCGCCGCTGTCGATCGTGCGCGACTTCAGCGGCGACGGGCTGTTCACCGCCCGCCACGACGAGCCCGTCTGGGGACAGGCGCACCGCATCCTGATGCCGGCGTTCGGCCAGCGGTCCATGAAGACGTACTTCCCGCAGATGCTGGAGGTCGCCGAGGCGCTGGTGGACAAGTGGTCGCGGTCCGACCGGGTCAACGTGCCCGAGGACATGACCCGGCTCACCCTCGACACGATCTCGCTGACCGGGTTCGGCTACCGGTTCGATTCCTTCTCCTCCGACGAGCTCCACCCCTTCCTGCGGTCCATGGGCAACGCGCTGACCGAGGCGATGCTCCGCAACCGGCAGCTTCCCGTCGTCACCAGGATGAAGAAGAGGCGCGAGGAGGACTACCGCGCCGACATCCGCGTGATGCAGGACCTGGTGGACGACGTGATCAGGCGACGCCGCGAGGAGGGCGGCGGGGGCACGGGCGACCTGCTCGGCCTGATGCTGGAGGCAGCCGACCCGCGCACCGGCGAGCGGCTGTCGGACGAGAACATCCGCGACCAGGTCCTCACCTTCCTGATCGCCGGGCACGAGACCACGAGCGGCCTGCTGTCGTTCGCGCTGTACAACCTGCTGCGCAACCCGCACGTGCTCGCCCTCGCCTACGCCGAGGCGGACCGGCTGCTGCCCGGCGACACGGCGCCGACGTACGAGACGATCATGAAGCTGGACGTGATCCCGCGGATCCTGGAGGAGACGCTGCGGATCTGGTCCCCGATCCCGGCGTTCGGCGTCAAGGCGTTCGACGACACCGCGATCGGCGGTTACCCGGTCCGCAAGGGGCAGACCTGCGTCGTCCTGCTGCCGTCGCTGCACCGGCACCCGAAGGCGTGGGACCGGCCGGAGGAGTTCGACATCGACCGCTGGCTGCCGGAGAACAAGGCGGCCCACCACCCGGCCGCCTACAAGCCGTTCGGCAACGGCGAGCGGGCCTGCATCGGGCGGCAGTTCGCGCTGACCGAGGCCCGGCTCGCCCTGGCGATGGTGCTGCAGAGGCTCGCGGTCTCCGACCCCGGCGTCTACCGGATGCGGATCAAGCAGACGCTCACCCTCAAGCCCGACGACTTCACGATCGGCGTGCGGGAGCGCAGGCCGTACGAGAGGGGGACGGCGGGGGCCGCGGCGGACACCGGGCAGGACGCCGCCGAGGCCGCCGAGACGGCGCTCGCCGTCGGCTCCGGCACCGCCCTCACCGTCGCCTACGGTTCCAACCTCGGCAGCTCGGCCGACATCGCTGAGCGGCTGGCCGACCGGGCCGCGCGGTCCGGGTTCGCGACCACGCTGACCACGCTCGACGACCTCGTCCCGCCGTCCGAGGGGGCGCTCGTCGTCGTCACCTCCACCTACAACGGCAAGGCGCCCGACAACGCCCAGCGCTTCGACGCGCTCGACGGCCTGCCGCCCATGGACGGCGTACGGCTCGCGCTGCTCGGCTGCGGCAACACCCAGTGGCCGACCTACCAGGGCTTCCCCCGCCGCGCCTTCGACAAGCTCGTCGGCGCCGGGGCCGTGCCCCTGGTCGAGCGGGGCGAGGCCGACGCCGACGGCGACTTCGACGGCGACGTGTCGGCGTGGACCGCCGGGCTGTGGGCGGCGCTGGCGGCCGAGTACGGCACCGCCGCCGCCGCCGACGCCGCGCCCCGCTACGAGATGGAGGTCCTCACCGAGGCCGACGTGCGTCCTTCCGTCGTGTCCCCGGAGGCGGTCCCGCTGACCGTGCTGTCCAACGAGGAGCTGACCGGCGACCCGGCCGGGCTGTGGGACCTCTCGCTGGAGGCCCCGCGGCCGGGGGTGCGCTCCATCGTGGCCGAACTGCCGGAGGGCGTGACCTACACCGCGGGCGACCACCTGGCCGTCTTCGGCAAGAACGACCCCGAGCTGGTCGAGTGGGCGCTGCGCTGCCTGCGCGTCCCGCGCGACCAGGTGGTACGGCTCCGCGCGCGGGGCACGACCCACCTGCCGGTGGACACCCCGGTGACGGCCGGGCTGCTGCTGTCGGAGTTCGCCGAGCTGCAGGAGGTCGCCACGCGTTCCGACCTCGCGGCGCTGGCCGCGCACACCGGATGCCCCTGGACCACGGAACGGCTCGCCGCCCTCGCCGACGACTACGCCGACGAGGTCCTGGCCAAGCGGGTCTCGGTGCTCACGCTGCTGGAGCGCTTCCCGGCGATCACGCTGCCCCTGCCGGTGTTCCTGGAGCTGGCCGGCCCGATCCGGCCGCGCTACTACTCGATCTCGTCCTCGCCGCTGGCCGGCCCCCGCCGGGTGCGGATCACCGTCGGGCTGGTCGAGGGCCCGGCCTGGTCGGGCGGCGGCTCCTACCGGGGGATGTGCTCGGCCTACCTGGCGGGGCTGGAACCCGGCGAGGTGTTCTACGGCTACGTGCGGGTCCCCGCCCCGCCGTTCCGGCTGCCCGGCGACCCGGCCACGCCGGTGATCCTGGTGGGGCCGGGCACCGGGTTCGCGCCGCTGCGGGGCTTCCTGGAGGAGCGGGCGCTGAACGGCGCGACCGGCCCGGCCGAGGTGTTCTACGGCTGCCGCCACCCCGGGCACGACTGGCTGTACCGCGACGACCTGCGGGCGTGGGAGGACACCGGGACCACCGGGGTGCACCTGGCGTTCTCCGCCGTGCCCGGCCACCCCTTCCGGTTCGTCCAGGACGCGATCGCGGCCCGCGCCGACCGGGTGTGGGAACTGCTGGAGCGGGGCGCGCACGTCTACGTGTGCGGTGACGGCCTGCGGATGGCGCCCGCCGTACGGCGGGTCCTGGCGGAGATCCACCGGGAGCGGACCGGCGGCGACGGCGAGGAGTGGCTGCGCGCCCTTGAGGCCGAGGGCCGCTACCAGCAGGACGTCTTCGCCTGACCCTCCCGGGAGGGTGCGCCCTCCCGGGACGCCGGTGCACCATCCCGGGACGCCAGTGCGCGGCGGACCCGGGCGTCGTCGGAGCGCTCCAGTTCGTCGAGGGCCAGCTCCACGGCGGCCAGTTCCGCCTCCAGACGCGGAAGGAGGAGGTCGCGCAGCGCGCGGATCCGCCGGCCGGTCGCCGCCTCCTCCTCGGTGAGGATCCGTGCGGCCTCCGCCGCCGCCGCGTGCTCGACCGCGGCGCGCAGGGCGGCCAGGCAGGCGTCCCTGGCCGGGACGAGCGCCGCCGTACCCGGAAGCGGGGGCGGCGCGCCCGGTTCGGACGGCCGGAGGACGGCGTGGCCGGGGTGGCCGGTTCCCATGGAGTCGGCCCACTCCACCCGGACCTCGGCGAGCGGGCCGCCGGCGGCGAGCCGGATCGCCCGGTGCCCGCCCAGCAGCGAGGCGCGCAGCAGCCAGGCGTCGGCCTCCCGGCAGGCAGCCTCCCAGCCCGCGCCGGTGCGTGCCGCGACGTCCGCGAGACGGTCCCGTTCCAGCCGCAGGATGCGGCGCTTGCGGTCGAGGACCGTCAGCCCGCGCCGCAGGGCGGCCAGGCGGTGCCGCAACCACAGGCGTCCGGCCCGTCCCGGCGGGACCTTCGGGGTCACGTCCGCTCCCGGTATCCCGCGTCGAGCGCCGCGGGCGACAGCATGGACAGCTCCCGCCGGGGCAGCACGGACACCACCCGCCAGGCCCGCTCGAAGGTCTCGTCGAGGGAGCGGGCCTCGTCCGGCCGCTGGGCCAGCAGCCCGCCGGTGAACGCCTCGGCCATGGCCAGGTAGCGGCGGTCGACGGCGCCGAGCGCGCCCTCGCCGACCAGCTCGGCGAGTTCCGCCGCCTGCCGGGCGCGGGCCAGCGCGGCGAGGAGCTGGGCGGCGAGGTCCATGTGCTCCGGCCTGGTCCGCCCCGGCCCGACCCCCGCCCGCATCATCCGCGACAGCGAGGACAGCGGGTCGATGTGCGGGTACACGGGCACGTCCCGGCTCAGCAGGATCTGCCCCTCGGTGATGTACCCGGTCAGGTCGGGCACCGGGTGGGTGATGTCCCCCGCCGGCATGGTGAGCACCGGCAGCACGGTCACCGAGCCCGCCAGGCCCGTCACCCGCCCGCACCGCTCGTACAGGGAGGCCAGGTCGCTGTACAGGTAGCCGGGGTAGGCCCGCCGGGCGGGGATCTCACCGCGCGCGGAGGACACCTCGCGCAGCGCCTCGCAGTAGCTCGTCATGTCGGCCAGGACGACCAGGACGTGCCGTCCCAGCCCGAAGGCGAGGTGCTCGGCGACGGTGAGGGCGAGCCGCGGGGTGAGGACGCGCTCGATCACCGGGTCGTCGGCGAGGTTGAGCAGCAGGGCGGACTCCCCCGCCGCCAGCCGTTCCTCCAGCGTGTCGCGAACGCTCGCCGCGTCGGCGTGGGTCAGCCCGATGGCGGCGAAGACCACGGCGAACGCCGTGCCGCCGGTGCCGGCCTGGGCGGCGATCTGCGCCGCCAGCTCCAGGTGGGGCAGGCCGCCGGAGGAGAACACGGCGAGCTTCTGCCCGCGCACCAGCGTGGTGAGCGCGTCCACGGCCGAGATCCCGGTGAGCACCGGCTCGGAGGGGGGTTCGCGCCGCGTCGGGTTGAGCGGGAACCCGTTCACGGCGGCGTCGGAGGCGCCGAGAACGGGCGGGCCGCCGTCCAGCGGCCGGCCGCGTCCGTCGCACACCCTGCCCAGCCAGCCGGCGCCGACCGGGACGCGCAGCGGACTTCCGGTGAAGGCCACCCGCGTGCCCTCGGCGCGCAGCCCCGCGGTCCCCTCGAAGACCTGGACGACCGCGAGGTCGCGGTCGGTCTCCAGGACCAGGCCGTGCCTGCGCTCTCCCGACTCCAGCTCGATCGTGGCGTACTCGTCCCACCCGACGCCGCGCACGCCCCGGACCAGGACCAGCGGGCCACGCAACTCCGCCACGCCGGTGTACTCCACCGGGGCCCACACCGTCACCGCGCCGCCTCCAGTTCCCGCAGTACGGCGTCGCGGCGTGCCGGGATCTCCTCCTCGGGCGCGTCCTTGGCGCGGAGCAGGGGGGAGAAGTCGCGGTCCTCGATCGAGGCCGCCGGCACCCCCTGCCCGGCCAGGGCCTGGGCACGGTCGACGACCGCGAGCAGGGCGTCGGCGAGTGCCGCGGTGCGCGCGGGCCCGCAGCGGGCGTCGGCGGGGCTGAGGGCGCTCTGCTGGAGGAAACCCTCGCGGACCAGCCGCCCGCCGAGCAGCGCGACGCGTTCGTGCGGGGGCAGCGTCCCGGCGCCGACCAGTTCGGCCAGCGCGGCCAGGCGGTCGGCCTCGGCCAGCAGCGCCGCCACCCGTGCCCGCCGCGCCGCGCCCTCGGGGGTTCCGCCGGTCAGGGCGTCGGCGTCGCGCGAGAAGGAGCCGCTCCAGGAGACGGCGGGGTAGTGGCGCGCGTAGGCGAGGTCGCGGTCGAGCGTCCACTGCGACCGGACGAAGCGCTGGGTGAGCGTGGTGACCGGTTCGGTCAGGTCACCGCCGGGCGGGGAGACGGCGCCGATGACGGTCACCGAGCCCGTACGGCCGCCGAGCGTGGTGACGCGGCCCGCCCTCTCGTAGAAGGCCGCCAGCGCGGAGGCGAGGTCGGCCGGATAGCCCTCCTCGGCGGGGAGCGCCCCGGAGCGGGAGCCCAGCTCGCGCCGGGCCTCGGCCCAGCGGGACGTCGAGTCCGCGATGACCACCGCGTCGTAGCCCATGTCCCGGAAGTGCTCGGCGACCGTGACGCCGGTGTAGACGCTGGACTCGCGGGCCATCATCGGCATGTTCGAGGTGTTGGCGATCACCACCGTCCGGTCCGCGAGCCGCCCTCCGGTCCGCGGGTCGGGCATTCCGGCCAGTTCGGCCACGACGTCGGCCATCTCGTTGCCGCGCTCCCCGCAGCCGACGTAGACCACCACGTCCGCGTCGCACCATTTCGCGATCTGCTGGAGGAGCACGGTCTTGCCGGTGCCGAACCCGCCGGGGACCGCGACGGTGCCGCCCAGGGAGACCGGCAGCAGCAGGTCGATGACCCGCTGGCCGGTCGTGAGCGGCGTCACCTCGTCCAGGCGGGCGGCGTACGGCAGCGGCCGCCGGACCGGCCACCGCCGTTCCACGGTCACCTCTGCGCCGCCGACGACCGCGACCGGGTCCGCGGCCCGGCACGGGCCGGCCCGCCGGATCGCGGAGACCTCGCCGCCCGGCGACAGCACCAGGTAGGGCGGCGACGCCCCGCTACGGACGGCGCCCAGGGCCGTGCCCCTTCCGGCCACGGCGCCCCGCTCGGCCAGCGGGGCGAACTCCCAGGTGCGGTCGGCCGGCGAGGGCCGGGGCGTGGCCGGGTCCAGCCACAGGCCCGCGCCGCCGAGGGGGCGCAGCAGCCCGTCGAACACCCCGCCCAGCAGGTGCGGCCCGAGCAGGGCCGACAGGGGCGCCCCCCGGAGTCCGGCGCGGTGGCCAGGGGCCAGCCCGCCGGTGTACTCGTACGCCTGGACGGTGGCGTGCGCGCCGCGCAGGGAGACGACCTCGCCGGGCAGCCGGTGGGGTCCCAGTTCGACCAGCTCGAACATCGTGGCCCCGGCCAGGCCGTCGATCTCGACCAGCGGCCCGTTGACCCTGCTCACCGTGCCTGCGGTGTCCCAGGCGTTGACGGCGTCCCCGGCGTCCCCGGCGTCCGTGGCGTCCCCGGCGTCCGTGGCGTTGACGGCGTCCGTGGCGTTCACGGCGTCCACAACCGCGCCGTCTCGGCTCCGAGCGCGTCCACGGCCCGGCCCGCGAGCGCGGGCAGCGAGCAGTCCACGCGGCGGTCCCGCCCCTCGGCCACGATCCCGCCCTCGGGATGCTCGCGCACCGTCAGGTCCGCGCCGCCCGACGCCCTGGCCAGCTCGGTCAGACGCTCGACGAGGCGGGGGTAGCAGGGGTCGTCCCGCAGCGCCGTGACCGCCGCCACCGCGCGTTCGCGCAGCTCCTCCAGAACCTCTCGCCTGGCGGCCAGCTCCACGGCGCGGGCGCGCCGCCCGGCCCGGATCCGTGTGACGCGCGCGTGCGCCCGGCCCTCGGCCGCCCCGCGTTCCGCGGCCTCCTCGACCGTGTCGCGCGCCGCGCGCCGGGCCTCGGCCAGCGTCCGCTCTGCGTCGCGCCCGGCGGCGGCGATCACCGCGTCGGCGTCGAGCCGCGCCCGCCGTACCAGGGCCGCGGCGACGGGCTCCAGCGCCTCCCGGATCGGGGTCACCCCGGCATCACCACCCGCAGAGGCCCGCCGTCCGCACCGGCGAGGGCGGCGGCCGCCCGCGGCGTGAGGATCGCCACGGCCACGTCCGGATCCAGGTCCCGCCAGACCGCACGCACCTCGCCGGGATCCTCGGCGGGCAGGACGAGCGCGCCGGCCAGGCCGTACCCGGTCACGCGGACGGCCTCCCCGATGATCGCCACGCTCGCCACGGCCGCTCACGCCCGTCCGATGAGGATGATGCCGATCACCAGCCCGTAGATCGCGATGCCCTCGGCGAGGCCGACGATGACGATGGCCCGGCCGAACAGCTCGGGCCGCTCGCTCATCGCGGCCAGGGCCGCGGCGCCCGTGTACGCCACGGCGATGCCGGCGCCGATCGCCGAGCCCGCGACGGCGATGGCCGCGCCGAGCAGTGCCGTCCCGCTCGCCGCCGCCGGGGCACCGGCCGCAGCCCCCGCGGCCCCCTGCGCGCCGCCGCCGGTCAGCGCCCACACGACGAGCGTGAGGGCGGCCAGCACGATGACGGCGTTCACCGCGTGCAGGCCGCGCCGGAGCCGGACGGACATCACATCGCCTCCCTGGACGTCCGCGCGGGACGCCACGGGCGGAACGGGCGCCCCTCGGCCTGGAACAGCCGGGAGAACAGCTCGTAGTACTCCAGGCGCAGCGCCTGGACGGCGACCACCAGGCCCTCGATCGCGAGCGCGAGCAGGGTGCCCGCGACGAAGACCGCCGCGGCGCCGACGCGGTGCGCGGGCCACAGCGCGGCGGCGGCCGACCAGACGATCGAGCTGATGGCCGCGTGGGTGAGCCCGAAGGCGGCGAGCCGCGCGAACGACGCCACGTTCGCGCCCAGGCGCACGACGACGTCGAACAGGTGCACGGCGGCCTGCGCCGTACCGTCGAGGCCGCCGCCCGCCTCCGCCAGGAAACCGGCGAACGCCAGCGCGAGCCCGGCGGCGGCGAGAAGCCCCCCGGCCACCGTGAGCCCGTCCAGCCGCAGGTACCACCCGGCGAACGCCAGCCCGAACCCGAGGAACACCGCAGCTCCCGCGATCCCGGCGGAGGAGTAGAGCGCGGCCTGGAGGCCGCCCTCGCGCCACCGGTTCACGATGCCGAGGAGATAGGCGGCGCCGAGCAGCAGCGCGCCCGCGCTCACGGCGGCGAGCAGCAGCTGGAGGGGATGGGACAGCGGCGCGAGCCAGAGCACCGGCACGACGCCCGTCGGCCCGAAGAACTCGCCGTAGAGAAGGCCGAAGAGCACGCTCGCCAGCCCCGCCCCGGCCGCGAACGGCCACGCCCGGTGGAACCGGGCGAGCCGCCGTGGACGGCCCAGGAACAACCCCGCCGCGGCGCACAGGAGCAGCAGGCCGTGCCCGGCGTCGCCGAACATCATGCCGAACATCAGGACGTACGCGCCGGCCGCGAGCGGCGTGGGGTCGATGTCGGAGTACGGCACGGTCCCGTAGGCGGACACCAGCGGGGACAGGGACCCGCTCAGCCCCTCCGTGCGCAGTACGGACGGCGCCTCGACGCCTCTGGGGCGGGCGATCGGCACGACCGCGCCCCCGGCGGGCGCCACCCGCGCCGCCAGGTCGCCGACCACGCCGGCGGGCGTCCACCCGGCGAGCGCCGCGACCCCCTCACGGACCACGGCCGCCCCTGCCACGGTCCGCGGTGAGGCGTCCGGCGGTGTGGAGAGCTCCACCGCCCCGGCGTCCGCCACCCGGGTGAGCACCTCGTCCAGGGACTCCACGGGGGCCACGATCGCCACCCGCTCCATGCGCACCGGGCGCAGGGCCTCCCGCCAGCCCACGCGGTCAGGCGAGGGCATCGCCGTCACCGCCCCACCCGGCGGGCCCGACCACGCCGCCGTCCGGGGCGGTGGATTCGAGGGCATCGCCGTCACCGCCCCGCGCCGCCAGTTCCAGCGCGCCGCGGATCCGCCGGGCGTCGGCGGCCAGCACCGCCGCCACCCCCGCCACCGGAGCCGCCGAGAAACCCGGCCCCGCGACCAGGTTCCGGCCGTCGTCCTCCAGGCGCGCCCACCAGTGCCGCTCGCCGATCCACAGCGCCTCGGGACCGCCGATCCCGCGCAACGCCCAGCGGGCGGTGAAGGGGAGGCGCTCGGCCATCTCCGCCACGGACGCCGCCGCTACGGCGTCCGCTCCCAGCAGCGCACGGCAGCGATCACGTGACCTCGGGGGCAGCTCGCGCCCCTCGGCGTACCGTTCCCTGGCCACCAGCAGCGCCGTCGCGCCGAGAACCCAGGCTCGTGCGGCGGGCGGCACGGTGTCGGCGAGCCGCCCGGCCCACGCCAGGCGCATGCCGAGCTGGATCTCGCGGTGGCCGGGACCGCCCGGGTCGCCCCACGGCGATCCCCTCAGCGCCGTCCGCAGTTCGGCGAGCGAGCCGCACCGCCGCAGCCGCGGCCAGGCCGTACCCGCGGAACCGAGGGTGAACTCCGGATCGGCCGGGCGTCCCGCCAGACGGCACATCAGCTCGTCCACGTTGGCGATCTCGAACCACCGGGTCAGGACGCGGACCAGCTGCCCGCCCTCCCGGGGCAGCCAGCCGGCGAGCACGCGCAGGTGCCACAGCAGTGTGGCGAGGACCGCCCACTGGGCCTCGCCCAGATCCTGGCCACGCCGCACGTCGTGCCCGTAGGAGGTGACGGCCAGTACGGCCAGCGCCTCCTCCACCGACCCGCACCCGGCGACCCGGCGGGCGACGGCCCGGCCCGCCGCCCTGCGGGCCAGGGCCCTGGCCCGCGTCGAACCGGCGACCCAGGCGGCGGTCATGGCGGCCCACCGGCCAGCGCCCTGACCTCGCCGACGATCCGCGCCACCTCGGCCGTCACGCGGGCCCCGGCCCGCGCGCGCATCTCGTCCGCGGCCCGCTCCGCCTCCCGGACGGCGGTCTCGCTCTCGTCGGCCGCCCGCCGTTCCGCGGCGGACGCCCGCGCCCTCGCGGCCTCCGCCTCTCGCCGCGCCGCCGCCACGACGGCGGCGGCCTCGGCGCGGGCCCGCTCCCGTATCTCCGCGGCCCGGCTCTCGCCCCGTGACCGCTCGGCCGCGCACACGTCCCGCACGTCGGCGAGGGCCGCGAAGACGACGTCGAGCTCGGACTCGTCCCCCGTGGCGTAGTCGGCCGGGACCGCCGCCGGCGCGCCGGGCACCGCGCCGGGCCGGAACCGCTGCAGGAAGTCACCCAGCCGGGTCACCGCCACTTCCGTCACCTCCCGTCGCCTCCGCCTCGCCGGTCGTCCGCGTGGCCGTCACTGAAGGTGATGCCCCCGTACGGGGCTTCTCAAGGGTGTGACCTGCGGATTCGACGGTCGTCGGCGGCGGTTCCAGGGGTCCGGGCCGTCCGTCCGCGCGGGGCCGCGAACGGCGCGGGAGAGGACTTTCGGCCCTGCCGTCGCGCCGGACGGGTCCGTAACGTCCTGAGAAGAGTGCCGAGCGAAGCGGGGCGGAGGCGCGATGGACCCGTGGACCCTGGCGTACACGGGATTCGACCCCCGGTCCGAAGGGGTGCGTGAGACCCTCTGCACCCTGGGCAACGGATACTTCGCCACCCGCGGGGCGACGCCGGACGGCCTGGTCATGCGCGTCCCCGGAACGTACGCCGCCGGTTGCTACGACCGGCTGACCTCCCGGGTCGCCGGGCGGGAGGTCGTCAACGAGGACCTGGTGAACCTGCCCGACTGGCTGCCGCTCACCTTCGCCGCCTCCGGTGCCCCGTGGTTCCGCCCCGAGACGGCCGACCTGCTCGGATACGAGCAGGAACTCGACATGCGCCACGGCGTGCTCCACCGCCGTCTGCGCTTCCGGGACGGTCAGGGGCGTGTGACGTCCGTACGCCAGCGCCGCCTGGTGTCCATGGCCGCCCCGCACCTCGCGGCCCTGGAGTGCGCGTTCACCGCCGAGAACTGGTCCGGGCCGCTCCGCGTGCGCGCGGTACTGGACGGGAGGGTCACCAACCGCGGCGTACGGCGCTACCGCGACCTGCGCGGCGACCACCTGATCGGGCACGCCACCGGCACGCGGGACGGGTGTGCCTGGTTGCGCACGCGAACCCGCGCCTCGGGTACGCCGATCTCGCTGGCCATGCGCGTCACCGCCGATCACCAGACCGGACGGGAGGCGGCGTGCGAGGACCCCCGGATCACCGAGGACCCCCGGATCGCCGAGGACCCCCGGATCGCCGGGGACGCCTGGGTCCTCGGGGACGCCTGGATCGCCGGGGAGCCGACGCTGAGCCTGCGCCGCGGGCGGACCGCGACCCTGACCAAGACGATCGCCCTGACCACGTCACCCGCGCTCGACGCGGTCGATCTGGTACGGCGGGCACCCGGCTTCGAGGAGCTGCTGCGCGGGCACCGGGACGCCTGGGACCGGCTGTGGGAACGCGCGCTCATGGACGTCGGCGAGCCCCAGGTGGCCCAGATCGTCCACCTTCACGTCTTCCACCTGCTGCAGACGCTCTCCCCGCACACCGCCGCCCTCGATGTCGGGGTGCCCGCCCGCGGCCTGCACGGGGAGGCGTACCGGGGCCACGTGTTCTGGGACGAGCTGTTCGTGCTGCCCTGGCTCGACCTGCGCCTCCCGGAGGTCTCCCGGGGGCTGCTGCTCTACCGCTGGAGGCGGCTGCCGGCCGCGCGGCGGGCGGCGCGCCGGGCCGGGCACGCCGGCGCGATGTTCCCCTGGCAGAGCGGCAGCGACGGACGGGAGGAGACCCCGTCCCTGCACCTCAACCCGGACTCCGGCCGCTGGCTGCCCGACCACTCCCGCCTGCAGCGGCACATCGGGCTGGCCGTCGCCTACAACGTCTGGCACCATCACCTGGCCACCGGCGACACCGCCTTCCTGACGGAGTTCGGCGCGGAGCTGCTGGTGGAGATCGCCCGGTTCTTCGCCTCGCTCGCCGTCCTCGACCCCCGCTCGGGGCGCTACGGGATCCACGGCGTCATGGGGCCGGACGAGTATCACGACGCCTACCCCGGCGCGTCCGCCCCCGGCCTGGACAACAACGCCTACACCAACGTCATGACCGTGTGGCTGCTGCTCCGGACCCGCGAGGTCCTGGACCTGGTCCACGGGCACGAGAGGTTCGCCGTCACCGCGGGGGAGCTCGACCGGTGGCGGGACGTCACCCGCCGGATGCGCGTCGACTTCCATGACGGGGTGATCAGCCAGTTCACCGGATACGCCGATCTGGCCGAGCTGGACTGGAAGCGCTACGCGGGCGTGCGCAGGCTGGACCGCGCCCTGGAGGCGGAGGGCGACGACCCCGACCTCTACCGCGCGTCCAAACAGGCCGACGTCCTCATGTTGTTCTACCTCCTCGGCTCCGCCCAGGTGCGGGAGATCCTCGGTCGCCTCGGCTACCCCGCCTCCCGCAGGCTGACCGACCGCACCGTCGCGTACTACCTGCGGCGCACCTGCCACGGCTCCACGCTCAGCGCGGTGGTGCACGCCTGGGTGCTGGCCCGGTCCCAGCCCGCCGGCGCCTGGCACTTCTTCACCGAGGCCCTGCTCGCCGACGTCGAGGACGTGCAGGGCGGCACCACCGCCGAGGGCATCCACCTGGGCGCCATGGCCGGCACGCTCGACCTGCTCCAGCGCCGCTACCTCGGCCTGGAGATCCACGAGCACGGCATCGGCCTCGATCCACTGCCCCTCGACCGGCTGGGCGGCATCGCGTTGCCGATCCGGGTCCGCGGGACGTCCCTGTTCGTCGAGGCGGACCACCGGCGGATCACGGTCACCCGCGACGGCGGCGGTCACCGCCGCTTCCGGGTGACGGTCCGCGGCCGGGACACGTGCCTCGGCCCGGACGAACGCCGCTCCTTCCCGCTGGACTGAGCGCTCCGCGATCGACCCTCCCGGCCCGTGTCACGCGGTGGCCGTCGGGACGGGCGGCCGCCCGTGGTCCGGCCCCGGTCCGGCGGTGCCGTCCGGGGTCGCGGCTCTGGAGTGGAGGACCTCGCGGCCCTGCTCGGCGGCGCGGATGAGCCCTTCGCTGACGAAGTCGAGGAAGCGGGCCGAGTTCTCCAGGCGGACGGCGGCCGGGGTGCCGGGGCCGAGGACGGCGACGCCCTGCCGGGCGGTCTCGATGAACCGGTCGTTGGCCCGGGCGCTGGCGATCATGGACTGGTACCAGAGTTCGTCGTCGACGACGTAGCGCTCACGGCGGCGTTCGTCGCGCTCCCGGCGGACGAGGTCCTGGCCCTCCAGGAAGGCGATCGCCTTGGAGACGGAGGCGGGGCTGACCTGGAGACGCCGGGCGAGTTCGGAGGCGGTGAGGCTGCCGGCGTCGGTGGTGTAGAGGCAGCCCATCACCCGGGCCATCATCTTGGGCAGACCCGAGGCCATGAGAACGGTGGTGAGGGTCTCCTGGTAGTCGCGCACGGCCTCGGCGTCGCGCCCGTGGGGCTGCGGGGACGCCTGCGCCCCTCCGGGCGAGGGCTGCCCGCGCCGGCGGGTGCGCTGCTGGGCGGTGCGGTGGGCCAGGTCGGCGCGATAGCCGGTGGGGCCGCCGTTGCGCATCACCTCACGGGTGATCGTGGAGGTGGGGCGGTCGAGACGGCGGGCGATCTCGGCGTAGGCCAGGCCGTCGGCCAGTCCCAGTGCGATCTGCTGGCGGTCCTGCTGGGTGAGCCTGCCTCCCGGCATCGCGGTCTCCTTCGTGCCCCGTGGGCGCCCGGTGCTCCCTGACGCCTCCACCATAGCGTTCACTTTCAATTCGTTGCAACGGGCGACGACTCTGCGGTTGCGTTAAGCGAGAGGTGACTGCAACGATTAATCTGCTTCTACCTGCTAAAACACTGTTTAAAAGCAAAGATCTTGTTGCGCAAATATAGAAAGCAACGTAGCTTTTCCATTGTTCGAAACAGAGAGCCGCAAGCACGACGGAGAGCCACGATGCACACGTTCGACACCCCCGCCCCGATCACCGCCGTCCTCGACATCCCCGCCGGACGCGTCCGGCTCATCGCCGCCGACCGGACCGGCACCACGGTCGAGGTCCTGCCCGCCAACCCCGCCAAGGACCGTGACGTCACCGCGGCCGAGCAGACCACCGTCGGATACGCCGACGGCGTCCTGCGGATCGAGACCCCGGCGAAGAACCGACACTTCGGCCCGGCCGGAGCCGTCGAGGTGACGGTCAAGCTGCCCGCCGGCTCCCGCGTCGAGGCCAAGACGGCCGCCGCCGAACTCCGGACCGTCGGCCGCCTCGGCGACGTCGCCTTCGACGGCGCGTACCACCGGATCAAGCTGGACGAGACCGCGGGCCTCCGTCTCACCGCGACCGACGGCGACGTCGAGATCGGCCGGCTGGGCGGCCCCGCGGAGATCGCCACCGCGAGGGGCGACATCACCGTCGCCGAGGCCGTCGGCGGCAAAGTCGTGCTCCGCACCCAGTCCGGCGACATCTCGATCGGCGCCGCCGCCGGCGTCTCCGCCACCCTGGACGCCGGCACCTCCCACGGCCGCATCGTCAACGGTTTCAAGAACGACGGCACCGCCGGCCTCGACGTCCACGCCACCACCACCAGCGGTGACATCACCGCCCGCAGCCTCTGACCCACGGCCGGCCCGCGGCGCCCTCTGCTCACCCCGTCCCGGCGCACCGGGGCCGGGCATGCGAGATCGAAAACCACACTTGAGGAGATTCACGATGAGTCAGGTCGACGGCGGATTCTCGGCGACGGGGCTGCGCAGGCTGCGCGAGGTGCTGGAGCGGCACGTCGAGTCGGGGAGGATCCCCGGGCTCGTCGCCCTGTTCAGCCGGGGTGAGGAGACGCACGTCGAGGCGATCGGGACGATGCGCCACGACGGCGGCGCGCCGATGGGCCGGGACACGGTCTTCCGGATGGCCTCCACCTCCAAGCCGGTCTCGATCGCCGCCGCGATGGTGCTGCTGGACGAGTGCCGGCTGCGGCTGGACGACGTGGTGGACCCGTGGCTGCCCGAGCTGGCCGACCGCCGGGTGCTGACCCGGCCGGACGCCGAGCTGGACGACACCGTGCCGGCCCGCCGCCCGATCACCGTCCGGGACGTTCTGACCTCCACCTTCGGTCTCGGCCTGGACTTCACCGCGCTGGGCAAACCGATCATGAACGCGGTCTTCGAGCAGGGGCTCACCCCCAACCTGCCGGTCGAGGTGCCGGAGCAGGACGAGTGGATGCGCCGCCTGGGCGCGCTGCCGCTGGCCTACCACCCCGGCGAGCAGTGGCAGTACCAGATCGCCAGCGACCTGGCCGGCGTGCTCGTCTCCCGGGTCAGCGGCCGGTCGTTCGAGGAGTTCCTGCGCGAGCGCGTCTTCGAGCCCCTGGGGATGACCGACACCGGCTTCCACGTGCCCGCCGACCGGATCGACCGGCTGCCCCCGCTCTACGCCCCCGACCCGGCCACCGGCGAGTTCCTCGTCTGGGACGAGCCCCGGGACGGCCGCTGGAGCAGTCCCCCGGCGTTCCAGGGCGGCGGTGGCGGCCTGGTCTCCACCGCCGACGACTACCACGCCTACTTCCGGATGCTGCTCAACGGCGGCGTCCACGAAGGCCGGCGGATCCTGTCCCGCCCCGCCGTGGAGCTGATGACGACCAACCGTCTCACGCCCGAGCAGAACGCCGCCCGCACCGCCCTGGCCACCGGCAACGTGCACATCTCCTTCGGCCAGGGGCAGCAGGGCGGCTGGGGCCTCGGGATGGCGGTGCGCACCTACCGCGGCGACTACGCGCCCGTCGGCCAGTTCGGCTGGGACGGCGGCAGCGGCACCTCTGCCTACGCCGACCCGGCCAACGGCCTCGTCGGCATCCTGCTCTGCCAGCTCGGCTACACCGTCCCGAACCCGGCACACCTGATGAACGACTTCTGGACCACGCTCTACCAGGCCCTCGACGACTGACGGCGAACCCTCGCCCGGGAGGCTCGTCCCACAAAGGGGCGGGCCTCTTCGCACATCCGGCTACAGGTCGATGACATCTACCCGTATGGCGCGGTCGCCCGGGACGACGATGGGGTCGGCGACCTCGACGACTCGTTCGCCGGAGTAGGTCTGCCGGGTGATGGAGAACACCGGCACGCCGGCACCGGTCCGCAACCGTTCCGCCTCCTCCGGTGTCGGCATGCGGACCGCGGTCGACTCCTTTATTCGGGTCACCTCGATGCCGAGGCTGCGCAGCTGCCCGGTGTTGCCTCCGGGCCAGGGCTCGTTGCGCGGATCCGCCACCGGCGTCCCCTCGACGTCGGCCGCCAGCAGACAGGAGCGCGACATCTGCGACGGCTCGTCGTCGGCGTAGAACACGAACCTGCGCTCCAGTACGCGGGTTCCGGGCGCGACGCCGAACAGATCAGCGAGGCGCCCATCGGCTTCGACCCACGCGAACGCCTTGTCGAGGCGGTACTGCGACCAGGTGATGGCCGCGTCATGCGTGAACGACGTCTGTGGGTCGGCTGCCGACCCTACGGCGTCGGCGAGGTAGCGGTCCATGGAGAGCCGGCGTATCGGTGGGCGGGTACGGACACGGCTACCTGATCCCTGCCGGGATTCGATGAGGCCCTCGTTGCGGAGGATGTCGAGCGCGCGCCGGATGAGGATCTCGGAGACGCCATGCTCCTCGGCGAGCAGCCGTTGGGACGGCAGCTTCTCGCCCGGCTTGAGACGTCCTGAGCGGATACGTTCTCGCAGCTCATCGGCCACGCGGAGGTAGGCGTGTGTCCGACCGCTCACGCTCCGCCTCCCAATCTTCGTATCTGGCTTGACGGGAGCGTACACGATCAGGAAACTTCGTATACGAACTAGCCATCCAGGTATACAAGACTGAGTTTGGACTGCCGATGCCCGTCTCTCATGCCCCGGTCCGTCGTGCCTGCTTGTCCTATGTGCGGCAGGACGAACAGCGGCACCTCATCGACGCGCCTGAGCCGACCCTCGTCCTGATCGATGACCGCATCCTGGATGGCGCCGATCCCGAGAAGCTCGCCATCGCCCCGCACGAACAGGCGGAGAAGCCATGAAGGCTCAGCCTCCCTTGGAATGCCGCCACTGCGGTTGCGAGCTGGAGCGCAGGGTCGGGCCGAACGGCCCGGTTCACCTGCGGCGGGTCAGCCGCTGGGACCTCGACACCGATCGTGTGCCCTGTGCCGAATCGGAGACCACCGGCAAACACGAGCCGGTGCCCTCTCAGGGAACACCGATCCTCGGCACCCGCTGATCCCGGAACACCAACCCAGCCGTCACAAGCTCCCGGCACGCCGCCGATACCCCCAGGCGCAGCCGGGCCGGCCCGTCCCGTGTCCCCTCGGGGCGGGCCACATCGGACGTCCGGCCGGGCGCGGCATCCGGGGTTGGCAACTGTTCAAAGTTTTATAGACAAACATGGTCATGCATAGTCGTGTATCATGGATTTGTGAAGCTTTCGGAGTGGGCGCGCCAGCAAGGCGTGAGTTATCAGACCGCTTGGCGATGGGTAAAAGACGGCAAGATGCCTGTACCCGTCCGCCAGGCGCCCTCCGGCACGTGGATCGTCGAAGAACCGCTCAAGCACGTTTCCGGCCATGTGGTCGCGTACTGCCGGGTTTCGTCGGCGGATCAGAAACCAGATCTTGACCGGCAGGTCGCTCGCGTTGTCACCGAGGCCGCAAAGCGTGGCCTGCCGGTGGGCGAGGTCGTCACTGAAGTCGGCTCCGGCTTGAACGGCAAGCGCCGCAAGTTGCACCGCGTTCTGTCCGACCCGCGAGCCACCGTGATCGTCGTGGAACACAAAGACCGCCTCGCCCGGTTCGGCGTCGAGCACCTGCAGGCCGCCCTGTCCGCAACCGACAGGAAGCTGATCATCCTCGATCCGGAGGAGAGCACCGACGACCTGGTACGCGACATGACCGACATGCTCACCTCCATGTGCGCCCGCCTGTACGGGCAACGGGCGGCGAAGAACCGTGCCGCCAGAGCCATCGCCGCAGCAACCGCGAACGAAAGCCAACGATGAAATTCGAGCCGCAGCCCGGTTTCGTGGTCCAGGCATATCGGTTCGCTCTCGATCCGAACGCGGCGCAGGACAAGGCGCTGAGGTCACACTGCGGTGCGGCCAGGGCCGCCTACAACTGGGCCGTGTCCTGGGTGACGTCCTGCTGGTGGC
>NZ_JBEZNH010000062.1:0-43805 GCF_040653115.1 Streptosporangium sp. NPDC048047
ATCGTTGTTGTGTGTGGTTTGGTTGTGCTTCGTCGGGGGGGCCGGCGGGGGGGGGGGGGGGGGGGGGGGGCGGCCCGCCCCCCCCCCCCCCCCCGGCCCGGCGGATCAGCGGTAGCCGGTGACGTCGGCGGGCTTGCCCTTGCTCTGCACCTCCTCCATGTAGCGCCAGGCGTCGGGCATGCTGCCGTCGACGTCGGTGACCCCGTACGTCTGGGCGAGCCGGGCGCTGGAGACGGTCTGCCCGGACCAGCGGGCGCGGTCGTCGGCGGCGGCCAGGGCGGCGACGGCCCTGCCCGCGAAGGCCGGCGATTCGGAGATCGCGAAGTGCGGCTCCCGGGCGGTGGCGTCGAGCCAGTTGTCCTCGGTGACGCCGTAGTGCTCCAGCATCGCCTCCGAGCGGATCCAGCCGGGCGTCAGCGTGACGGCGGAGCAGCCGTGCGGGCGCAGTTCGTGGTCCATGGAGAACGCCAGGCGGTTGAGTGAGGTCTTGGCCAGGTCGTAGAAGACGGAGAGGCGGTAGTTGACGGCGTTGTACTCGGCGGTGCCGTCGGTCACCTCGACGAGCAGGCCGCCGGGGTTCCTGATCATGAGTGGCAGGAGGTGGTGGCTGGTGATGAGGTGGGTGTCGATCGCCAGGCGCATCAGGCGCAGCCCGTCGTCCAGCGGGTGCTCCCATACCGGGACGTCCCACTTGGCGAACATGTCGCCGCCCCAGATGTCGTTGACGAGGATGTCGAGGCGGCCGTGCTCGCGGTCGATCCGCTCGGCCAGCGCGCGCACCTGGTCGCCCTCCAGGTGGTCGACGCGCTGGGCGACGCCCCTGCCGCCGGCGCGGGTCACCAGCTCGGCGGTCTCCTCGATGGTCTCGGGGCGGCCCATCTCGGATCGTTCCCCGCGGGTGGTCCGGCCGGTGCAGTAGACCGTGGCACCCGCCTCGCCAAGCGCCACCGCGATGGCCCGTCCCGTCCCCCTCGTCGCCCCGGCGACCACGGCGACCTTCTCCTTCAGCGTGTTGTGCATGGGGACGATGCTGCCACCAAAAGAGGACACCTGATGTCATGTTTTCCCGGCGGTCCGTCCCCGTGTCACACCAGATAGCGGAACCACAGGTACGGCGTGGCGACCAGGATGGTGGCGAAGGTGACGACGAGGCCGTACTTGGTGAACTGCCAGAAGCTGATCGGCGTCCGGTTGCGCGCGGCGATGCCCAGGACGACCACGTTGGCCGCCGCGCCGACCGCGGTGGCGTTGCCGCCCAGGTCGGCGCCGAGTGCCAGCGCCCACCACAGCACCTCCGCCTGGCCGTTGCCGCCGTTGGCGTTCACCAGCTCGGCGACGATCGGGCTCATGGTCGCCACGTAGGGGATGTTGTCCACGATCGCCGAGATGACGGCGGAGATCCACAGCAGGCCGATGGCGGCCACCCCCAGACGGCCCTGGGTGGCCTCGACGGCGGCCTGGGAGACCTGCTTGATGACGCCGGTCTCGACCAGTGCGCCGACCATGACGAAGAGCCCGGCGAAGAACACCAGGGTGGGCCACTCGACCTCGCGGATCGCCTCCTCGGTGGTGACCCTGGTGACCGCCACCAGGACCCCGGCGCCGAGGATGGCCACCACCGACGGCTCGTAGTGCAGCACGGGGTGCAGGACGAAGGCGGCCAGCACCAGGGCGAGCACCGTGAGGCTCTGCCACAGCAGGCGGCGGTCGGCGATGGCCTCGCGCTCGTTCAGCTGCATGATCTCGGCGGCGCGCTCGGGGTCGTAGACGAACGCCTTGCGGAACAGCAGGCGGCACAGGCCGATGAACACGACCATCAGCACCACCACCAGCGGCGCCAGGTGGACGAGGAAGTCGTTGAAGGTCAGCCCGCCGCGGCTGGCGATGATGATGTTGGGCGGGTCGCCGACCAGGGTGGCGGTGCCGCCGATGTTGGAAGCCATGGCCTCGGCGATGAGGAACGGCGCGACCGGCAGTGCGAGCCGCTCGCACACCAGGAACGTCACCGGGGCGATCAGCAGGACCGTGGTGACGTTGTCCAGCAGCGCCGACGCGACCGCCGTGATCACCAGGAGCAGCACCATGAGCCGGAAGGGGCGGCCCCTGGCCCGTTTGGCGGCCCAGATCGCCAGATACTCGAAGACGCCCGTCTGTTTGAGCACCCCGACGATGATCATCATGCCGAGCAGCAGGAAGATGACGTTCCAGTCGACGCCGGTGTGCTCGGAGAAGAACGCGGCCCGGCCGTCGGTGGCGTGGATGATCAGCATGATGCCGGCCCCGCCGAGCGCCGCCGCGACGCGGTTGACCTTCTCGCTGGCGATCAGCGTGTACGCGCCGAGGAAGATCGCGACCGCCAGCCACGCGGTGACCGTCACGACGAGAGCACCCGGCCCAGCAGCCTGGTCAGCAGGACGGCTCCCAGCAGGCGCCCGTCGTCCATGACCGCGACCAGGGGGCTGGAGGTGCGGGCCATGAGCGCGGCCACCTCCAGCACGGTCGCGTCGGGGTCGGTCACCGGCAGTTCGCGGGGGTCGTCCGGCATGCAGTCGCGGACGGTGCGTCCGGCCAGCGACCGCAGGAACGCGTCGGCGTGCGCCTCGTCCACCACCCGGGCCAGCGCGGGATCGTCCAGGCAGTAGCGCGGCACGGCCAATCGCAGCACCGCGGTGGCGGGCAGCACGCCGACGGGTGAGCCGCCGTCGTCGACGACGATCAGCGCGAGCAGGTGCCGGTCGGCCACGATCCGGGCGGCGTCGGCCGCCGGGGCGTCGAGGGGGATGGTGGGGAACTCGCTGACGAGGTCGCGGGCGCGCATCGGATGCACCGGCACTTTCGGGGTCGACGACAGAACTGCCGACCAGACTTCCCGGCTCACCCCGCCGGTCAACCTATCAAGCCGCGGCGGGGATCAGTGCTCCGGCGGGCCGGGGACCACGATCATCGGGCAGGCGGCGTGGTGGATCAGCGAGTGGCTCACCGAGCCGAGCAGCAGGCCGCCCAGCTCACCGCGTCCCCGCGACCCCACGACCAGCAGGTCGGCCCGCGCGGACAGGTCCCTGAGCACCTCGACCGGGTGGCCCTGCTCCACCTGTTCGACGACCTTGACGTCCGGGTGGCCCTCACCCCGGCCGGCCAGGGCCTCGGCCAGGACCCGCCGCTCGTCTTCGGCCGTCTCGCGCGCCGGGAACGGGGCGACGGGCCGCCGCCAGACGTGGACGGCCCGCAGCGGGGCGCCGCGCAGGGCCGCCTCGGCGAAGGCGAGGTCGACGGCCGCCGCGCCGCCCGGGGATCCGTCGACGCCGACGACCACCTCGCCGCGCGAGTGGGCGGGCAGGTCGCGCACGACGGCCACCGGGCAGGAGGCGCGGCCGGTCACGCCGAGCGCGATCGAGCCGAGCAGCATCCCCCGGAACCCGCCCAGCCCGTGGCTGCCCACCACCAGCAGCTCCGCCTCCCGGGCGGCCTCCAGCAGCACGTTCCGGGGCTCGCCGGGCAGCAGCTCCGTCTCCGTCTCGACGCCGCCGCCCTCCTCCTCCACCCGGGCCAGCGCGCCGGTCAGTGTGGCGGCGGCCCCGTCGCGCATCCACCGGCCCACCTCGGCGTACGGGGCGCCCTCGGTCATCCGCAGCGGCCAGGCCGGCATGACGTGCACGACGCGCAGCGCGGTCCGGCGCAGGCGGGCCTCCCGGACCGCCCAGCTCACAGCGCCCAGGCCGGCGTGCGAGCCGTCGACTCCCACCAGGATCACGGTGTCCTCCCCCTGCTCTCGCGGGCCCGCGGCCCGGTCGTACGGTGCTCCCGTGCGCTCGCGAGCGCTTCCGGGCGCTCCCCCGAATGATCACCCGTCAGTGCGGCGGGCGTTCCTCCAGCACCTCGGAGACCGGCCGCCGGGTGGCGGCGTTCTCGTCGAAGGTGAACCCGAGACGCATGATCATCTGCGGGTACTCGCCGGACAGCAGCTCCTGCCGGATGAACTCCCGCAGGTGGTGCGCCTCCAGCGCCTGGGTGTGGAAGGCGGCGCTGAGGCCGTACGCCGAGGCGTGCAGCAGCACGCGCTGCAGGGCCTGGCCGGCGGTGACCCAGTCCTCGCGGGAGTCCCCCCGCGTGGTCAGCACGGCGACCGTGCCGGTGGAGGTGCCGAAGAACTGGTCGCTGTCGTTGCCCCAGGGGTGGCCGTGGGCGTAGTCGCGCTGGGCGAAGTGCGGGCGGGTCCGCCGGGGCTCGCGGGGGTAGCCGCCCGCCGGGACGCCGTCGCCCCGCATGCTGCCCGGGGGCCGGGCCCAGCGGACCACCTCCAGGGAGAACAGCCGGTCCTGCGACTGCACGTCCTGGGCGGCGGAGGTGAGGGCGGCGAGCACCCGGACGGCGGCCTCGGCGTGGATCGGCGTGAGCCGCGCGCCCTCGGCGGCGGCCTGGGCGGCCAGCGTCTCCTCCAGGCGCTCGGGGACGGGCAGCTCGGTGAACCCGGCGCGGTGGGTGCGGCGGCGTTCGATCTCGGCGTGCAGCAGGGCGGTGTGCTCGTCGGGGACGACCGTCCCGCCGACCCGCACGGTCGCCACCAGGGCGGGACGGTCGGGGTCGGGCAGGATCCGCACGAGGGGTTCGTGGCCGAGGCGGCGCAGCGTGAGCCGTATGTTCGCCAGGGCCGCGCCGCAGCTGATCAGCAGCTCGCGGCCGGCGGCGTCGCCGATCCGCAGCTTGCGGTCGCTGTCGGCGCGCAGGGCGATCTCGTCGCCCTCGACGGTGAAGGACCACGGCTGGGTGTTGTGCACCGACGGCGCCCAGACCGCGGCCTGGACCGCCGCCCTCGTCGCCGAGATGATCTCCTCGATCGGGTGAGCGCTCATGACCGTCCTCCGCCGGGCGTCCGCGCGGAGGCGGCCCGCGCGCCCGGGACATCCTTGGTCGTCATCATCGCCTCCTCCTGTCGATCGTCCCCGGACGGCGGCCCGGCGGTCAGCGGCGAAAGTCCCCGATGGCAGGGACCATGGCCCCGGTACGGTTCCGTCCTCCGCCCGGAGGCCACGCCGGGGATCCGGCCGCCGTCCGGGCCGCGGCGGGGTCACGCCGGGGAGCGGACGCCGAGGGCGAGGGAGAAGTAGGCCTCCTCCTCCTGGTCGAAGTGGAGCAGCAGCACCGCGTGCAGGCCGTACAGGCAGGAGCGCAGGTCGTCGAGCTGCTCCGGGCGGAGCCCGGCGTCCCCGGCGAGGTCGAGGTGTCGGCCCAACCGGCGGACGAGCCGTTCGATCTCCGCGTGCGCCCTGCTCATCGTCATGGTCACCTCGGGGCCGCCGAGGACCTGGCCCATCGCCGGGTACAGCGCGCGTTCCTCGGCCCGCTCGTGCGGGAGGAGCCGCCCGGTGAGGAAGCGGTGGACCTCCCGCAGGCGTTCCAGGTCCTCGGGGCCGGGGCGTTCGCCCAGTTCGTCGGCGGTCCGGCGGATCAGTTCCAGCGGCGGCCGCAGCGAGGAGTGGTCCAGCTCGAAGCGGCGCAGCAGGGACTCGGTGGCGGCGTCCACCTCCGGGCGGGTGCCGCGCGCCGGGCGCAGCGCCCGCAGCGCGTTGACGATCACCGCGATGTCGATGGCCTCCTGCAGCAGCGCGCCGGCCGCGGGCGGCAGCAGCCCGGCCGCGGCGGCGGCCATGGCGAGCAGCGACATCGCCATCCCGGCGGCGGCGCTCTGCACGGCGATGCGCCGGGAGCGGCGGGCGACGTCCATGGCGTCGGCCAGGCGGTCCAGCCGGTCGGCGGTGAGCACCACGTCGGCGGCCTGGGTGGAGGCGGCCGAGCCCCGGGCGCCCATGGCGACCCCGACGTCGGCGGCGGCCAGGGCGGGGGCGTCGTTGACGCCGTCGCCGACCATCACGGTCACCGCCCGGCCGGTCTCCCGCCGTACCGCCGCGACCTTGTCCGCGGGCGTCTGCCCGGCCAGCACGCGGTCCACGCCGAGGACCACGCCGACGCTCTCGGCGACCTCGGGGCGGTCCCCGGTGAGCATGACCACCCGGTCGATCCCGGCCTCGCGCATCCGGCGCAGGGTCCGTGCCGCGTCGGACCGCACGGTGTCGCGGAGCAGGATCACCCCGGCCGGTTCGCCGTCGGCGGTCACCCAGACGGTCATGGCGCCGTCCAGGGCGGCCCGCGCCCGCTGGACGCGTTCCCACTCCGGGTGGGTGGGGGCGGTGGCCTTGCCGACCTCGATGCGGCGGCCCTCCACCAGCCCCTCGGTGCCGGTGCCCGGCCGCTCGACCACGCCGGACGGCTGCGGCGGGGAGACGCCGCGTTCCCGGGCGGTGCGGACGATCGCCTCGGCGAGCACGTGGGACGACATCCGGTCCACCGCGGCGGCCCAGCGCAGCACGTCGCCGGGGTCGGCGCCGGGCGCGGCCACGACGCCGGAGACGTCCGGCCGGCCCGAGGTCAGCGTGCCGGTCTTGTCCAGCACCAGTGTGCGGGCCTGCCCGAGCCGCTCCAGCGCCCCGCCGCCCTTGACGACCACGCCGTGGCGGGCGGTGCGGGACAGGCCGGAGGCGATCGCGGCGGGCGCGGCCAGCAGCAGCGGGCAGGGGGTGGCGACGACCAGCACGGCGACGGCGCGGACCGGGTCGCGGGACAGCCACCAGGCCGCCCCGGCCACGAGCAGCGTGAGGGGCAGGAACCAGGCGGCGAAGCGGTCGGCGAGCCGTACGACGGGGGCGCTCTCCGCCTCGGTCTCCCTGGCCAGCCGCACGACGCCGGCGTAGGCGCTGTCGGCCGCGGTGCGGGTGGCTCGCAGGTCGAACGCGGCGCCGGCGTTGACGGCGCCGCTGCGCACCGGCCGGCCCTCGGGGTACTCCACCGGCAGCGACTCGCCGGTCAGCGCCGACTCGTCCAGCAGCGCCGAGCCGGCGGCGACCACGCCGTCGGCGGGGACGGTCTCGCCAGGGGGGACCATCAGCAGGTCGCCGGGGCGGACCGCGTCCACCGGGACGAGGCGGGGCTCGCCGCCCTCGTAGCGCCGGGCCGAGCGGGGGGCGCGCTCGTACAGCGCGGTGAGGTCGCGCCGGGCGCGGCGCAGCGCGTGCTCCTCCAGGGCCCGGCCGGTGGCGAGCATCACGCCGATCAGCGCTCCGGCGAGGTACTCCCGTACGGCGAGCGCGCCGCCCAGGGCGAGGACGGCGATCGCGTCCACGCCCACCCGGCCGCCGCGCAGCGCCGAGACCACCCACCACGCCGCGGGCACGAGGGCCACGACGGTGACGGCCGCCCACGCGACGCCGGCCGCGGCGGGCGCGCCGGCCAGGTACAGCGCGCCGCCGCACACCAGCCCGGCCACGGTGACGGCGAGCAGGGCGGCGGTGGCCCGGTGTGCGACGCGGCCGGGGCCTGCGGCGTCCCTGGCGGTCCCCGCGGCCGTCCCCTCCGTGTCCCGGGCGGCCCCCGGGCCGGCGGGGCCGGAGCCGGCGCGGTCCTGACGAGGACCGGCGCGGTCCGGGCCGGGGCACGCACGGTCCTGACGGGGCCCGGCGCGGTCCGGGCCGGGATCGGTGCGGTCCCGGCCGGGATCGGTGCGGTCCGGGCCGGTGCGGTCGGTGCGGTCCGGGCCGGTGCGGTCGGGGTCGGGGTTCATGCCCGTACGACCGCCACCGGGCAGCGGGCGTGGTGCAGTACCCCCCGGCTGACCGAGCCCAGGATCGCCGAGCCGATCGTGCCCATGCCCCGCGAGCCGACGACGACCAGGTCGGCCTCGGCCGACGCCTCGACGAGGGCGTCGACGGGGTGGGCGCTGGAGACGTCCTCGATCACCGGCACGTCGGGAAGCTTCTCCCGCCAGGCGGTGAGCTTCTCGCGCACCATGCGGTCCTGGTAGCGGCGGACCTCGTCCATGTCGTAGGTGACGTCCGGCGCGAAGGCGTGCACCGGGAGCTGCCAGGCGTGGACCGCGCGCAGCGGGCAGCCGCGCACCCTGGCCTGCTCGAAGGCGTAGGCGAGGGCGGGGTCGGACTGCGGGGAGTCGTCGACGCCGACGACGACCTCGCGGCGGTGCTCCTCCCCTCCGGGGCGGACGACGACCACCGGGCAGCGGACGTGCCCGGCCACGTAGGTGCTCACCGAGCCGAGCAGGGCGCTGGCGAAGCCGCCCAGGCCGCGGCTGCCGAGCACGATCTCGGCGGCGTCGCCGGCCTGCTCGCACAGGCTCCTCGTCCGGGACCCCTCGATGAGCTCGGTGGTCACCTGCAGCGTCGGCTGGTGGGCGCGCGCCCGGCTCTCGGCCTCCTCCAGCACCCGGCGCCCGCTCACGACGAGCGCGCCCGGCCACTCGGGGGCGGCGAACCGGGGGACGTCGTACGGCCCGCGCTCCACGACGTGCACGAGGCGCAGCGGCAGCCGCCGCCGGAAGGCGTCGTCGGCGGCCCACCGTACCGCCCTGTCGGCATCGGGTGAGCCGTCCACCGCGGCGACGACGGGCGCGGGGCCGCCGGCCGCTCCGGGAACCGGCCGGCCGGTGTCGTTCGGGAACATGGTCTCCTCCTCAGGTCCTGCGCGTCCTCGGGTCCTCGGGTCCTCGGGCGGGGCCCGCCGGCCCGCGGCGGGCTCAGTCGCGGTCCTTGACCACCGCCACCGTGCATCCGGCCCGCCGGAGCACCTCCCGGCTGACCGAGCCGAGCAGGCGGCTCCGCACCGGGCCGAGCCCGCGCGAGCCGACGACCAGCAGCCGCGCCCGGTGGCTGCCGGGCAGCAGCACCGGCAGCGGCGGGCCGCCGACCGTGCTGGTCGTGACGGTCACCCCGGCGGTTCCCCGGGGCAGTTCGGCGACGGCCTCGGCGACCCACCGCTCCAGCTCCTCCCCCGGCCTGCCCGGCCCGTCCCGGCGGGCGTGGATCGCGTGGATCGGCAGCCGGTGACCCCGGGCGTACCCGAGCGCGAACCGCAGGGCCGCCAGCGAGCAGGCCGACCCGTCCACCCCGACCACGACGGTCTCCGCGCGCCCCGCCGCCGATTCGGTCCCCCGTACGGCCAGCACGGGGCAGGCCGCGTGCGCGGCGACGTGGGCGCTCACCGAGCCCACGAGCAGCCCGGCCGTGCCGCCGCGGCCCCGGGCGCCGAGCACCAGCATCTCCGCCGTCCGGCCGAGCGAGACCAGCTCCGCCCCGGGGTCCCCCCGCAGCAGCACCGGCCGTACGGCGCGGCCCGGCAGCAGCCGTTCGGCCAGCTCCACCCCCTCCGACAGGACGAGCCCGGCGAGACCGCGTTCACGCGCGGTCACCGCCGCCTCGCGTTCGGCCCGGGGGCCGTCCCACACGTGGCAGACGGTCAGCCTCCCGCCGCGCACCCCGCACGCCCGTGCCGCCCACTCGACGGCGGCGCGGCTCTGCGCGGACCCGTCGAACGCGACGACGATCTCGCGTCCCGCGCGGGGGCGGGAGGCGGCGCCGTACGCGACCCGGGACAGGAAGTGGATCCGCGCGGCGAGCTGCGCGTCACCGCCACGAGTCATGCGGCAGCACCGGGACCAGGCGGAACATCCCCGTCATGAGCTCCGGCGGCTCCCCGTCGCCGGCCTCCTCGCCGATCCGGCCGGCCACCGCCCGCAGGACGTCGGTGGTGGTCACCATCCCCACGATGGTCCCGGACTCCCCCAGGACCGGGATCGCGGCGGTGCCGGCGCCGATCATGGCCGCCGCGGCCTCCCTCAGCGGCGCGTGCGCCGAGATGCGGGGGCAGCGGTGCCCGGAGACCAGGTCGTGGACGCGGACCCGGGACTGCTCGGCCGGGCCGCCCGACCAGCGGGCGGTGATGTCCTCGCGGGTGAGGACGCCCACCAGGTGGCGGTCGCCGTCCACGACCGGCAGGTGGTGGACGCCGGCCCGGCGCATGATCTCCCAGGCCAGCAGCGGCGACTCGTCGGGGTCGACGGCGACGAGCGTCCGGCTCATCACCCGGCCGACCGTGAGGTCGCGGACGTCCGGCTGGCTCTGCACGTCCATCACGCCTCCCCTCGGGCGCGCACCACGGCGACGGGGCAGTGGGAGTGGTGCAGCACGCCGTGGCTCACCGAGCCGAGCAGGGCCGAGCCGGCGCGGCCCAGCCCGCGGGAGCCGACGACCACCAGGTCCGCGTTCCGCGACGCGTCGCGGATGACCGCGACCGGGTGCCCGCAGACCACCGTCTCGGTCACCTCCACCTGCGGGTACTTGTCCCGCCAGGGGGCGAGCGCGTCCTTGATGATGTGCCGTTCGGAGGCGGCGATCTCCTCGATCAGCGGCGTGTAGGCGGTGGCGCCCGGTCCCACGACGGGCATCTGCCAGGTGTGCACGGCGTGCAGCCGGGCTCCGCGCCGGGCGGCGTCCTCGAAGGCGTACTCCAGGGCCGCGACCGAGTGGGCGGAGCCGTCGAAGCCGACGACGACCTCGCCGGCCGGCTGCTCCCTCGGCTCCCCCTTGACCACCACGACGGAGGCGTTCACGTGCCCGGCCAGGGCCAGGGAGACCGAGCCGAGCAGCATGCCGGTGAATCCGCCCAGGCCGCGGCTGCCGACCACGACCTCCCGGGCGTCGGCGGCCTCGCGGCGCAGGACCTCCACGATCCTGCCCGGCTCCAGAACGGCGTCCACCTCCAGCTGGGGAGCGTGCTCGCGGGCCAGGTCGGCGGCGCTTTCGAGCATCCCCCGGCAGTACTCGGCCATGGAGTCGCGGAAGCCCGGCGGGGTCTGGAGCGGGAGGTCGTAGGTCCACGGTTCGCACACGTGCACGATCCGCAGGGCCCAGCCGCGCCGGACCGCGTCGTCGGCGGCCCATCGAACCGCGGCCCGCGCCGGGGCGGAGCCGTCCGTACCCACCAGTACGTGCGCTGTCATGTCACCCTCCTCAGGTTCATCACCGTCCATCCGACACCCGGGCCGTGGTCCGCCGCAGCGGCCGAAAGACCCGTCCGCCAGGGACTTCCGGTCCGGTTGCCGACGCTCCGGTCCGGCTGCCGTCGCCGTCACGGGCCGGAGCCCGCCCTCGCCTCCTCCCGTGAAGCGGCCCGTCCGCCGCCTCCTCCCGTGAAGCGGCCCCTCCGCCGCCTCCTCCCGCTCCCCCCGCGAAGCCCTCCTCCCGCAGGGCGCCGCCGTCCGCGTCCCTCGTGTCTCACCCCTCCTCCGGAGACGGCACCACAGCGACCGGGCAGTGGGCGTGGTGCAGCACGCCGCGGCTGACCGAGCCCAGCACGAGCGAGCCGAGCCCGGTCAGGCCGCGCGAGCCGACGACCACGAGGTCGGCCCGGGCCGAGGCCTCGCAGAGGGCGGACACCGGGTGGGCGCAGACGGACGTCTCGGCCGTCTCCACCTGGGGGTGGTCCTCGATCCACGACTCCAGCACCCCGTGCACCGCCTCCCGGCCGGAGGCGAGGGCGTCCTCGGCCAGCGACGAGCAGCCGGCCGCGTACGGGGTCATCACGGTCGCGTGCCAGGCGTAGACCACGCGGAGGCGGGCGCCGCGGCGGGCGGCCTCGGCGAAGGCGTACTCCAGCGCGGCGCGGGACGCGGCCGACCCGTCGAACCCGGCGACGATCTCCCCCTGAACGGCCTCCTGGGCGCCGCGCACCACGACCACGGGACAGGCCGCCCGGCCGGCCAGGCCCACCCCGACCGACCCGACCAGCATGCCGGCGAAGCCGCCCAGGCCCCGGCTGCCGACGACGACCTGGACCGCCCGGCGGGACTCCTCCAGCAGCGTCTCGATGACCCGCCCGGTGACGAGCACCGGCGTCACCTCCACGCCGGGCGCCTGCTCGCGGGCCAGGTCCACGGCGGCGGAGAGCATCTCCTCGCAGGCGCGCGACACGCCCACCGGCGCGCCGGGCACCCGCGCGCCGGGCACCTGCGCCCCGGACGGCTGGACGCCCGGCACCTGCACGTACGGCAGGTCGTAGGCCCACGGCTCGCAGACGTGGACGACGCGCAGGCCGCACCCGCGCCGGGCGGCGTCGTCGGCCGCCCACTTCACCCCGATCGACGCCGGCCTCGATCCGTCCGTGCCGGCCACCACGTGCCCGCCCATGGTTCCTCCCGTCCTGCGTCACCGTCTCCTGTTCTCCGCGCCCGGGGATCAGGGATTCTCGAGGTCCTCCAGGTTCTCCGGGTCCGCCGGGTCCGGCCGGTCCCACGGCGGGGGCACGACCGCGACGGCCCCGGAGGCGTGCCTGACCAGGGAGCGGGTCATCAGCCCCAGGTGCCCGGACAGCAGCGCCGACCGGCCCGCCCCGGCCACGAGGAGGGTCGCCTCGGCCGACGCGGTCAGCAGCGCCTCCTTCGGCGCGGTGGTGCTGAGGCAGACGTCGACGGTGACCTTCGGGTACTTCTCCTGCCAGCCGGCGAGGCGCTCGTCCACCCACTCCCGGCAGACCCGGGCCGAGTCGTCGATGTCGGGCAGCGGGGCCATGGCCACGCCCCACGCCGTGAGGTGACGCGGATGGCCGGCGTGCATGACGAGCAGCCGCAGCCGCCACAGCGCCGCCTCCTCGAAGGCGAACTCCAGCACCTCGTCGGAGGTGGTGTCCTTCAGGCCGAGCACCACCGGGCCGGCGTGCAGCGGCACGGGGATCGGGCCGGTCCCCCGGGTGATGACCACCGGGGCCCGCGCGTGGGCGGCGACGGAGGAGGCGGTGGAGCCGATCACCGACCGGGCCGGGGCGTTCCGCCCGCAGGAGCCGATCACGACGAGTTCGGCGTCGGCGGACAGCTCCACCAGCCGCCGGGCGGCGTGCCCCTCGTAGAGGTCGGCGGCCACCTCCACGATCGTGCTGCACGCCCGCGCGCAGTCGGCGCCGTGCCGCAGCACCCGCCCGGCCGCCTCCCGCCGGCGTTCCCCGGCGTCCTCGCCGGCCTCGCCGTACGGCCACTGCCAGGCGTGGACGACGGTCAGCGGGAGCCGTCTGAGCTCGGCCTCGTCCATGGCCCACTCCAGGGCCTGCAGCGAGTGGTCCGAGCCGTCGTAGCCGGTCACGACCCTGCGCCTTCTCCTCCGCGGTTTCACCATGCTGTTCCCCTCGGTACTTCCCTTGATGTCCGTGCCCGGGGACGGCGGACGGCGGGTGGCCGTCTCAGCCGCCCCCGGCCAGCCGTACCGCCGTCACCTTGTACTCCGGGCACGACGTCACGGTGTCGGTATGGTCGGAGGTGAGGGTGTTGACCCCGTTCCCGGGGAAGTGGAAGGCGCAGAACACCTGCCCCGGGGCCACCTCGCCGGTGAGCCGGGCGAGCAGCGTGGCCCGGCCGTGCCGGCTCTCCACGACCACCGGCGCGCCGTCGGCGAGGCCGTACCGGGCGGCGTCCACCGGGTGCAGGTCGAGCCGGTCGTCGGGGTCCAGCAGGAGGTTGCCCGTACGGCGGGTCATGGTTCCGGAGTTGTAGTGCGCCCAGCGCCGCCCGGTGACCATGACCAGCGGGTAGCGGTCGTCCGGCGTCTCACCCGGCGGCAGGTACGGCGGGGCGGCCAGGCGGGCCAGGCCGTCGGGGGTGGCGAACCGCTCCCGGTACAGGCTCGCCTCCCCGGGGGCGGCGGGGTCCGGGCACGGCCAGGGGACGGCGCCCTCGGCGTCCAGCCGTTCGTGCGACAGCCCGGCGAACAACGGGGCCACCGCGGCGCACTCGGCCAGCGCGGCGGCCGGGGTGGGGCAGCCGAGGTCCACGCCGAGCGCGGCGGCGACGGCGTTGATCACCGCGAAGTCGGACACGGCCTCCCCCGGCGGGTCCAGCGCGGGGCGGACCCGCTGGAAGCGGCGGTCGAAGTTGACGAAGGTGCCGTCCTTCTCCAGCCACGACGCCACCGGCAGCACGACGTCGGCGCGGCGCGCGGTCTCCGAGGGGAACAGCTCCTGGCAGATCACCAGCGGGCAGGCGTCGAGCGCCTCGGCGACCCTCCCCGCGTCCGGGTCGGTGGCGCAGACGTCCTCCCCCATGATCCACAACGCCCGCAGCGTCCCGGCGCGGGCGGCGGCGAACATCTCCGGGATGCGCATGCCCGGCCGTTCCGGGACCGGCGCGCCCCAGACGGCCTCGGCCCGCCGCCGGGTGTCCGGGTCGTCGACCCTGCCGTAGCCGGGCAGCGTGTCGGGCAGCGCGCCCATGTCGGAGGCGCCCTGGACGTTGTTCTGGCCGCGCAGCGGGTTGACGCCGAAGCCGCGGCCGGTGCCGACCGCGCCGCGCAGGATCGCCAGGTTGGCCAGCGCCCGCACCCCGTCGGTGCCGTGCAGGTGCTCGGTGACGCCGAGGCCGTAGAGGATCGCGGGACGTCCGGCCCCGCCGTACAGGCGGGCGGCTGCCACCAGGTCGGCGGCCGGGACGCCGGTGACGGCGGCCACCCGCTCCGGCGGGTAGTCGCCGAGGAGCGCGGTCAGCTCCGGCAGGCCGGTGGCGCGGCTCCGCAGGAACCCCTCGTCGATCATCCCCTCGGCCAGCAGCACGTGCGCCAGCCCGTGGAACAGGGCGACGTTCGTCCCGGGGCGGGGCCGCAGGTGCACGTCGGCGTGGCGGGCCAGTCCCACGGCCCTCGGGTCGGCGACGATCAGCCGCGTCCCGTCCTCCAGGACGCGGCGCAGCAGCCGGGCCCCCACCACCGGGTGGGCCTCGGCCGGGTTGGCGCCCACCAGCAACAGGCAGTCGGCGCGCTCGACGTCCTCGAAGGCGTCGGTGCCGCCGGGCAGGCCGAGGGAGGCGGTCAGCCCGGCCGCCGAGGGCGAGTGGCACAGCCGGGAGCAGTTGTCGACGTTGTTCGTGCCGAGGACGACCCGCATGAGCTTCTGCAGCAGGTAGTTCTCCTCGTTGGTGGCCCGCGCCGAGGAGATCGCCGCCACCGCGCCGGGGCCGCCTCCGGCGACGGCGGCCCGCAGTCCCCGGGCGACGTGGCCGAGCGCCTCGGCCCAGGTGACCTCCTCCAGGCGGCCGTCGCGGCGCAGCAGCGGCCGGGTGAGGCGGTCCGGCGCGCGCAGGAAGCCGTGGGCGAAGCGGCCCTTGACGCAGGCGTGGCCGCGGTTGACCGGGCCGTCGCGGCCGGGCAGCACGGCCGCGACCTCGCCGTCGCGGGTCAGCACGTCCAGCGAGCAGCCGACGCCGCAGTAGCCGCAGGTGGTGCGGGTGCGCGCGGTCACCGCCGCCCGGCCGCCGAGCGGCAGGCCGGGTTCGGTGAGGGCGCCGGTGGGGCAGGTGTCGACGCAGCCGCCGCAGGCCACGCAGTCGGAGTCGATCCACGGCCCGCCCGTGCCGGGGGCGACGACCGCGTCCGCGCCGCGGCCGGTCAGCGTGAGGGCGAAGGTGCCCTGGACCTCGGCGCACATGCGTACGCACCGGCCGCAGGCGATGCACAGGTCGCGGTCGAGGCGGACGTAGGGGTGGCTGTCGTCCCGGCCGCGCCCGCCCGGCGCGCGGGCGGTCTCCGGGCCGACGCCGAGCGCCCGGCACGCCTCGGCCAGCTCGCTGCCGGCGTCGCCGGCCAGGGCGCGCGGCGGCAGTGCCGCCACGATCAGCTCCACGGCCTCGCGGCGCAGCCCCGCCATCTCACCCGAGGCGACCTCCACGGAGGCGCCGCCGGCCGCCGGGGTCACGCAGGCGGCGACGACGTGCCCGCCCGCCCGTACCAGGCAGGTACGGCAGGAGCCGGCCGGCGACAGGCGGTCGTCGTGGCACAGCGCGGGCAGCGTCGCCGGCCCGACGCCGGCCGCGCGCACCGCGTCCAGCAGCGAGGCGTCCCCGCCCACCCGGACGACGACGCCGTCCACCGTCACCTCCACCGGAGCCGCCCGCGCGACCCCGGGGACCGCCGCCTCGGGGTCCCCCGTCCCGGGAGCCGCGGTCCCGGGAGCCGCCGTTCCGGGGGTGCCCGCCCGCGGCGGGCCGGGGTTCACGGATCCCACCCTTCGAGGCGGTCGCCGTAGGCACGGGCGAGGCTGCGCACGGCGGCGGGGACCCGGCGGCCGAAGGCGCACAGGCTGGCCTGGTCCATCACCCGCAGCAGCCGCGCGTACTCCTCACCGGGCGGCCCGCCGTCCCGCACCGGCCCCCCGCCGTCCACCGGCCCCCCGCCGTCCACCGGCCTCTCGCCGTCCACCGGCCTCTCGCCGTCCGCCGCCGGGTTCTCCGCTCCGGTGGCACCGGGTGCGCCGCCGGAGACCTCGGACGCGGTGCCGTACCCTGCGGGGGCGGGCTGCCCGCCGTACCCGGCGATCTCCAGGCCGCGGCGGGAACCGACGCGGCAGGGCGAGCAGGCGCCGCAGCTCTCGGCGGCGGCGAAGGCCCACACGTGGCGCAGCACGTCGCGCGGCGCCGGGCGCCGGTCGAAGGCGACGAGGCCGGCGTGCCCGAGCGCTGCGCCGCGGGCGGCCAGGGCCTCCTCCGTCAGCGGCACGTCCAGCCCGCCGGGGGCCAGGAAACCGCCCAGCGGACCGCCGACCTGCAGGACGGCGAGCTCGGCGCCGTCGCGCAGGCCGCCGCCCAGTCCGGTGACGACGCGCGACAGCGGCGTGCCCAGCTCGACCTCGTAGCAGCCGGGCCGGGCGAACCGCTCCGACAGACAGACCAGCTTCGTGCCGGTCTCGGCCGGGGTGCCGCGGCGGGCGTAGGCGGCGCCGCCCCGGCGCACGATCCACGGCACCGCGGCGAGCGTCTCGATGTTGTTGACCACGGTCGGATCGCCCCACAGTCCCTCCCGGACCGGGTACGGCGGGCGGGGCCTGGCGCAGCCGCGCTCCCCCTCCAGTCCGGCGATGAGGGCGGTCTCCTCCCCCGCGACGTAGGAGCCGGCCCCCGCGACGACGTGGACGTCGACACCGACGCCGGTGCCGTGGACGTCGCGGCCCAGATGCCCGGCGGCGCGGGCCCGGTCCA
Organism: Streptosporangium sp. NPDC048047; assembly: GCF_040653115.1. Taxonomy (NCBI): domain Bacteria; kingdom Bacillati; phylum Actinomycetota; class Actinomycetes; order Streptosporangiales; family Streptosporangiaceae; genus Streptosporangium; species Streptosporangium sp. NPDC048047. The sequence continues at coordinate 16,847 of NZ_JBEZNH010000062.1, forward strand.
CCGCGGCCCGCATCGTGGCCAGGGCGAGGGGATACTCCGAGCGGACCAGCACCACGGCCCGGCGGGCGCCGCAGGCGAAGCAGGCCAGCGCGATCCCCTCCAGCACCCGTTCGGGGTCGGACTCCATCAGCAGCCGGTCGGCGTAGGAGCCGGGGTCCCCCTCGTCGCCGTTGGCCACGACCACGGTGGCGGGCGAGCCGCCCGCGGCGGCCCACTTCGCGGCGACCGGGAACCCCGCGCCGCCCCGTCCGCGCAGCCCGGAGGCGGCCACCTCGGCGGCCACCCGCGCGGGGTCGCCCTCCCGGACCACCCGGGGCCACACCTGCCAGGCGGCCTCCCGGCCGGTGATCCCGGCGAGCACGACGGGGTCTCCGGTGGCGTCGGCGACCGGGATCGGCGGCGTCCGCGGCGGCACCCGGCCGGAGAGCTGGCCGGCGAGATCGGGACCGGTGCACGGGAGGTCACCGTCGAGACAGGCGGGGCCCGCGTAGCAGTAGCCGAGGCAGCGCACCCCCTGCAGCGAGACCTCGCCGTCGGGGGTGACGCCGTCCACGGCGACGCCGAGCGTCTCCTCCACCTCGGTCAGATGGCGGCCCGCGTCGGCGGCGAAGCAGGCCGCCGCCGTGCAGATCCGTACGTGCCGGCGGCCGTGCGGGACGGCGAGGTCGGCGTAGAAGGTCGCGGGGCCCAGACCGGCGGCGGCCGGCAGGCCGAAGGCGCGGGCCATCCCCGGGGCCCACGCCGCCGGGCCGCCCGGCACGGTGGCGGCGGCCCCGGCCAGCGAGTCGATCAGCCGGGCACCGGGACGTCCGCGCCGGTCGGCCAGCGCGCGGAAGGCGTCCCAGCGGGCGACCGCGTTCATAGACCCATGATGAACCCGCCCGGTTCGCCCCTCTGGCGCCATGGGAGTACCGCGATGGGACTTTTGCCGCTTCTCTACCGTTCCTCGCACTCCTCACGCTTCTCACGTTCTTGCACTCCTCACGCTTCTCACGTTCTTGCACTCCTCGCGGTCCTCACACTCCTCACATTCCTGCGCTCCTCGCGTTCCTCGCGCCCCCGCCCTTCTCGCGCTCCTCGTACTCCCGCCCTTCTCGCGCGGTGGACGCCCGCGGGAAAGTTTCAGCGCCGACCTGCCGTTGCCCGCCGTACGGAAAGCGTTTCCTTGACAGGGGCCGGGCCGGTGACCACCCTCCCCGTGGGAGCGCTCCCATAAGGAGGGCTCACGACCGCCGCAGCATCGGAAGGAAACTCACCGTGCGTCAACGAACCGCACTCCTGTCGGCAGCGGCCGGGGTGCTGGCCGCCGGCCTCGCGCTCGGGCAGCTGACCGGCCTGGCCAGCGCCGCCGCCGCGGGCCCCGCGCTGAGCGTGGACCTGGCCTCCGGCCGGTACGCGATCAACCCGGACATCTACGGCATGAACTTCGCCGACGAGGCGCTCGCCCGCGACCTGCGGCTGCCGGTCCACCGCTGGGGCGGAAACGCGACCACCCGCTACAACTTCCGCAACGACACCACCAACCGGGCCTCCGACTGGTACTTCGAGAACATCCCCAACGACAACCCCGACCCCTCGACCCTGCCGAACGGCTCGGAGACCGACCGGTTCGTCGAGCAGAACCGGGCCACCGGCACGCGGACCATCCTGACCCTGCCGCTGATCGGCTGGGTGGCCAAGGACCGGGCCAAGGCGTGCGGATTCGGCGTCGCCAAGTACGGCGCGCAGGAGTCCACCGACCCCTGGGCCCCCGACTGCGGCAACGGCAAGAAGCCCGACGGCACCCTGATCACCGGCAACGACCCGAAGGACACCAGCGTCGAGGCCGGCCCGCAGTACGTCAAGGACTGGATCACCCACCTCAAGGGCAGGTACGGCGCCGCCGCCGACGGCGGGGTGAGGTACTACGAGCTCGACAACGAGCCCGACCTGTGGCACTCCACCCACCGGGACGTCCGCTCCAAGGGACTGGGCTACGACGAGCTGCGCGACCGCACCTACGATTACGCCGCGGCGGTCAAGCAGGCCGACCCCGGCGCCAAGACCCTCGGCCCGGTCGGCTGGGGCCTGAACTCGATCACCTTCTCCGGCCTGGACCAGGACACCTGCGGCCGGACCGGCTGCTGGAGCAACCCGCCGGACAAGGCGGCGCACGGCGGGCAGGACCTGGGCCCGTGGTACCTCGACCAGATGAAGGCCTACGAGGACAAGAACGGCGTCCGGATCCTCGACTACTTCGACAACCACCTCTACCCGCAGCAGTCCGGGGTGAGCGCCACCGACGCCGGCGACGCCGCCACCCAGGCGCTGCGGCTGCGTTCCACCCGCCAGCTGTGGGACTCCGCCTACGTGGACGAGAGCTGGATCAACCAGCCGGTGCGGATGATCCCGCGGATGCGGGAGCTGGTCGCCCAGCACTACCCGGGCACCAAGGTCGCCATGACCGAGTACAGCTGGGGCGCCTACGGCCACATCAACGGCGCGCTGGCCGAGGCCGACGTGCTGGGCATCTTCGGCAGGGAGAAGCTCGACCTGGCCGCGCTGTGGACCGCGCCCAAGGGCACCGACCCGGTCGCGTACGCGTTCCGGATGTACCGCAACTACGACGGCAAGGGCGGCGCGTTCGGCGAGACCGCGGTCTCCGCCACCAGCGCCGACCAGGGCAAGCTCGCCGTCTACGCCGCCGAGCGCGCCTCCGACAAGGCGCTGACCCTCGTCGTGGTCAACAAGACCGGCGAGGACCTCACCAGCGACATCGCGCTCAAGGGCCGCACCGGCTCCTCCACCGCGCAGACCTACCGCTACAGCGCCGCGAACCTCACCGCGATCCAGCGCGCCGCCGACCAGCAGGTCGGCGCGAACGGCTTCACCGGCACGTTCCCCGCCAACTCCATCAGCACCGTCGTCATCCCCAAGGGCGGCGCCGAGCCCACCCCCACCCCGAGCGTCACCCCGACGGCGACCCCGAGCGCGACGCCCACGGTCGACGACACCCCGACCCCGACCCCGACGCCGGTCGCCTCCTGCACGGTGGCCTACACGGTCACGAACCAGTGGCAGGGCGGCTTCCAGGGCAGCGTCAAGGTCACCAACAACGGCACCACCGCGGTCAACGGCTGGAAGGCCGGCTGGACCTTCGCCGACGGCCAGAAGATCACCCAGTCCTGGAACGGCACCCACGCCCAGAGTGGCGCCGCCGTCACCGTGACCAACGTCTCCTGGAACGGCACGCTCGCCGCGGGCGGCGGCAGCGCCGAGTTCGGCTTCCTGGCCTCCCTCAACGGCACCGCCAACGCCAAGCCCACCGCCTTCACCCTCAACGGCTCCCCCTGCCGGGCGGGCTGACCCCTCTCCCCTCCCCCGCCGCGGCCGGTGACCGTACCGGCCGCGGCGGCTCCGCCGGGTCTGCGGTGTCCGGTTCCTGCCGGGCGCCGGCGACCCGCGGTTCCAGAACCGGGTGTCGGCGGGCGGCTGAGGGGAGGGCTGGGTGGAAGGCGTCGGCCCCGGCCGCCTTCAGGTCCGCTCCGGCGTCGGCCGCCCTGGTCTTCCGCGCGCACGGCGCCCATCCCCGGGCCCCGGGAGATGGGACCTTCGTCTCTGTCGGCGCGGTCCGGCGTCACCGACAGTGGAGATGACGGGCACCCGCACGCGAGGACGGACCCATGGCACCGAAGACCAGGACACGCGCCACCCCGGACCGGGAGCTGCTCCACCAGATGCTGCGCATTCGCCGCTTCGAGGAGCGCTGCGTCGAGCTGTACAGCGGCGAGCGGATCCGCGGGTTCATGCACCTTTACATCGGGGAGGAGGCGGTGGCCGCCGGGGTCTGCCACGCCCTCGCCCCGGAGGACGCGGTCGTGTCCACCTACCGCGAGCACGGCCACGCCCTCGCCCACGGGGTGCCCGCCACGGCGATCATGGCCGAGATGTACGGCAGGAGCACCGGGTGCAGCCGGGGCCGGGGCGGGTCCATGCACCTCTTCGACTCCGACCGCCGCTTCTACGGCGGTAGCGCCATCGTCGGCGGCGGGCTCCCCCTGGCGGTCGGGCTCGCCCTCGCCGACCGGATGCGGGGACGCGATCGGGTGACCGCGTGCTTCTTCGGTGACGGCGCGGTGGCCGAGGGCGTCTTCCACGAGTGCATCAACCTCGCCGCGCTCTGGCGGCTGCCGGTCCTGTTCGCCTGCGAGAACAACCTGTACGCGATGGGCACCGCCCTGGCGAAGTCGCACGCCCAGACCGACCTGGCGCTCCGCGCGGCCTCCTACGGCGTCACGGCCTGGCCGGTGGACGGGATGGACGCCCCGCTGGTCGCCCGGGCCGCGGAGCGGGCCGCCGGGGCCATCCGCGGCGGGGGCGGGCCGCACTTCCTCGAACTGCGCACCTACCGTTTCCGCGCCCACTCCATGTACGACCCCGACCGCTACCGGGACCGGGCCGAGATCGAACGGTGGAAGCGGCGCGACCCGATCGACGCGCTCGCCGCGCGGATGCGGGCCGCCGGGGACCTCACCGACGACGACCTCGCCGTACTGGAGAAGGAGGTCGCCGCGGAGATCGACCGGGCGGTCACCTTCGCCGAGGAGGCCCCGCTCGAACCGGTGGAGGAGCTGACCCGCTTCGTGTACAGCGAGCCCACCGTGCCCCGGCCGCCCGGACCGCATGAGCCGCCCGCCGGAGGGCGGGCCCGGCGTCCGCGAGGGGCCGGGGCGGCGCCGTGAACACGGCCGGGCCGGACGGGGGCGTCGCGGGCGCGCCGCAGACCACCTACCGCGAGGCCGTACGGGAGGCCATCCGCGAGGCGCTGCGCCGCGACGAGCGCGTGTTCCTCATGGGCGAGGACGTCGGCTCCTACGGCGGATGCTTCGCGGTGAGCCTGGGGCTGCTGGAGGAGTTCGGGCCCGAGCGGATCCGTGACACGCCCCTGTCGGAGTCGGCGTTCGTCGGAGCGGGGATCGGGGCGGCGCTGGGCGGCATGCGGCCGATCGTCGAGATCATGACGGTCAACTTCAGCCTGCTGGCCCTCGACCAGATCCTCAACAACGCCGCGACGCTCCTGCACATGTCCGGCGGGCAGCTCAACGTCCCGCTGGTGATCCGGATGACCACCGGCGCCGGCCGGCAGCTCGCCGCCCAGCACTCCCACAGCCTGGAGGGCTGGTACGCCCACATCCCGGGCCTGCGGATCCTCACCCCCGCGACCCTGGACGACGCCCGCGGCATGCTCTGGCCGGCGCTGGAGGACCCCGACCCCGTCCTGATCTTCGAGCACGGCGGCCTGTACGGCATGCCGGGCGTGGCGGGTCCCGGGCCGGTGGACATCACCCGCGCCGCGCTGCGGCGGTCCGGCGGGGACGTCACGCTCATCGCCTACGGCGGCACCCTCGGCAAGACCCTGTCGGCCGCCGCCGAGCTCGCCGCCGGGGGCGTCGAGGCGGACGTGATCGACCTGCGGGTCCTGCGCCCGCTGGACGACGCCACGATCCTGGAGTCGGTCGGCAGGACCCACCGGACCGTCGTCGTGGACGAGGGCTGGCGCTCGGGAGGGCTGTCGGCCGAGATCGCCGCCCGCATCGCCGAGCGGGCGTTCTACGAGCTCGACGCGCCGGTCGCGCGGGTGTGCACGGCCGAGGCGCCCATCCCCTACGCCCGCCACCTGGAGGAGGCCGCCGTCCCCCAGGTGGCGGGGATCGTCGAGGCGGTCCGCGAGGTGGTCGCCACCTGACATCGCCCTGTCTTCTCGGATCTTCTCCGGCTTTCCACGGTTCTCCGCGATCCCGCCGGATCTTCTCCTGAACCTCCTCCGGGGTCTTCCCGGGGAAGGTTCAGGAGGAGGTTCAGGAACCGGATCCGCGGACGGGAGGTGCTCGATGACGGAGGAACGCCAGGAGTTCCTGATGCCCTCGCTGGGCGCCGACATGGAATCGGGCGCCGTCGCCGAGTGGCTGGTCGGCCCCGGCGACCCGGTCCGCAGGGGCGACCCCATCGCGGTGATAGACACCGACAAGGCCCTGATCGAGGTGGAGTCCTTCCACACCGGTGTGGTGGAGAGCCTGCTGGTGGGCGCGGGCGAACGGGTCCCCGTCGGCACGGCGCTGGCCGTCATCGCCGGCGCCCCGGCTCCGGAGCGCCGGCCGCCCGCACCGGCCGGAGCGGTTCCGGCACCGGCCCCCGCCCCGCCCGGCGAGGAACCGGCACGCGGGGAGCCGGCCCGCACGGGCCCGGAGGAGACCGCCGGACCACCCGCCCCTCCCCCCCGCCCCGTACGGCCCGCCGCGCCGCCGCCCGTCGTCTCGCCGCTGGTCCGGCACCTGGCCGAGCGGCGCGGGGTGGACGTGACGGCCGTACGCGGAACCGGCCCCGGCGGCCGGGTGACCCGGGCGGACGTGGAACGCCTCTCCCCGTCGCCCCGGGCGGCCGTCCCGGGACCGGCCACGGCTCCGCCGGGACCGGCCGCGCCGTCCCGGATCAAGGCGTCACCGCTGGCCCGCGGCCTGGCCCGGGAGCTCGGCGTGGACCTGGCCCGGGTCCGCGGCACCGGCCGCACCGGGGCGATCCGCGCCGGCGACGTGCGAGCGGCAGCGACACGCGCCGTCCCACCGGGAGCGCCGCCCGGGGCGGGGGCGCCGCCCGGACCGGCACCCGCCCCGGAGAGGCCCGCTCCGCGCAAGCCCGGCCCGGGAGGACCCGTGCCGGCTCCGGACCGGCGGCGGGAGGCGATGCGCCGGACGATCGCGCGGTCGATGGCCAGGTCGAACCGTGAGATCCCGCACTACCACCTGAGCACGACCGTGGACATGGATGCCGCGCTCGGGTGGCTGCGCGAGCGCAACCGGGACCTGCCGGTGACCGGCCGCCTGCTCCCCGCGGCCCTGTTGCTGAAGGCGGCGGCCGTCGCCGCCTCCGAGGTGCCGGAGCTGAACGGCTTCTGGATCGACGACGCGTTCGTGCCCGGTGAGGCGGTGCACCTGGGGGTCGCGATCTCCCTCAGGGGCGGCGGCCTGGTCGCCCCGGCCCTGCACGACGCCGCCGGGCTCGGCCTCGGCGACCTCATGGCCGCACTGAAGGACCTCGCCACCCGGGCGCGCACCGGACTGCTGCGCGGCGCCGAGATGACCGAGGCGACCATCACCGTCACCGACCTCGGCGAGCGGGGGGCCGAGACGGTCCACGGCATCATCCATCCCCCGCAGGTGGCCCTCGTCGGCTTCGGCAGGATCGTCGAGCGCCCGTGGGCCGCGGACGGCATGCTCGGCGTCCGGCCCCTGGTCACCGCCACGCTCGCCGCCGACCACCGGGCCACCGACGGCTACACCGGAAGCCGGTTCCTGGACCTGGTGGACCGGCTGCTCAACCACCCGGAGGCGCTATGACCCCGCAGCAGGCCGAGGAGATCGTCAGGCGCGTGCTGGGCCAGGTGGCGCCGGACGCCGACCCGGAGGCCCTGCCTCCGGACGCCGACCTCCGCGACGCGCTGGAGCTGGACTCGCTGGACTTCCTCGGCTACGTGGAGCGGCTCAGCGAGGCGGGCGGTTGCCGGATCGACGAGGACGACTACCCGGCCCTCGCCACCGTGGCCGGCGGCGCCCGCTTCCTGGCCGCCCGCGCGGGCACCGGCTGACGGGAGGGCCGTGGTCTGGGCGTCCCGGCGGCGCGTCGCTAGGCTCCCGTCATGCCGACCCATGAGCGGGAGATAACCGCCCCCGTCGATCTGTGCCTGCCCGACGGGCGGCTCAACCCCGGCGCCGTCGGATGGAGCAGGCGTCCGCTGCACCGCGCGAACCTGCGCGGCTGGGGCCGGGCCAAGCGCTGGGAGTACTGGGGCGTCGTCACCCCCGATCACATCGTCGGCGTGGTGGCCTCCTCCCTCGACTACGCGGGCGTGCACGGCGTCTACGTGCTCGACCGCGCGACCGGCGAGGAGATCGTCAAGGACGTGGTCGTGCCGCTGGCGCGCGGCGCGGTGTTCCCGGACCGCTGCGGTGAGGGCCGGGTGTCGGCGCGGGGCCCGGGGCTGCGCATCGACATCGACCAGCGCGCCGGGGGCACGTCGCTGCAGGCCGCCGCGCCCGGGGTGCGGCTCGACGTGGAGGTGCCGCTGCCCGAGGGGCACGAGTCGCTCGGCGTGGTCGTCCCGTGGAGTCCCCGGAGGTTCCAGTACACGGTCAAGGACCTCGGCAGGCCGGTGCGCGGGACCCTGACCGTCGGAGGGGCCCGGCACGTCCTCGACGAGGCGACCTCCTTCGCCGTGCTCGACCACGGCCGGGGCCGCTGGCCGTACTCGATCACCTGGAACTGGGCGGCGGGCTGCGCGCCGGGCCGGGCGATCCAGCTCGGCGGCAGGTGGACCGACGGCACCGGTTCGACGGAGAACGCGCTGTTCACCGGCGGGCGGATGCACAAGATCGGCGATGAGCTGACCTGGGTGTACGACCGGCGCGACTGGACGCGGCCCTGGCGGATGACCGGTCCCGGGGTGGAGGTCGTCTTCCACCCGTTCCACGAGAGGGTCTCACGCACCGAGCTGGGCGTGGTCGGCAGCGAGACCCACCAGTGTTTCGGCCGCTTCTCCGGCAGCGTCCGGACGGACGAGGGCGACCGGGTCGATCTCGACGGCCTGGTCGGCTGGGCCGAGGAGGCCCGCCAGCGCTGGTGAGGATGCCCGGCGGGCCCCGGCCCCGCTCCATGGATCACCGGGCTCCGTTCCGTGGATCGCCCGGTCCTGTTCGGTGGATCAACGGGTCCTGTCCGGTGGATCGTCCCGTCCGCCGTGGTCATCCGGGCCGGGGCCCGCGGGATGGGACCCGGACGGGTGGTTCGAGGGCCGAGACGTCACCCTCGGGCAGGCCGAGCTCGCGGGCCTTGAGGAGGCGGCGCATGACCTTGCCGCTCCGGGTGTGCGGCAGGTGCCGCTCGAAGGCGATCTCCTTGGGGGCCACGGAGCCCAGACGGCGGCGGCCGAAGGCGACCAGCTCCAGCCGGAGCGCCTCGGTCGGCTCGAAGCCGGGGTTGAGCGTGACAAACGCCTTCACCAGCTCCCCCGCGACCGGGTCGGGTCTGCCGATCACACCGGCCTCGGCGACGGCGGGGTGCTCCATCAGCACGCTCTCGACCTCGAACGGGCCGATCAGATGGCCCGCGGACTTGATCACGTCGTCGGCCCGCGCGACGAACCAGAAGTAGCCGTCCTCGTCCCTGCGGGCGACGTCGCCGGAGAGGTACCAGCCCCCGGCGAACGCCCCGGCGTACCGCTCCGGGTCGCCCAGGTAGCCGCGGAACATCGAAGGCCAGCCGGGGCGCAGCGCCAGCTCCCCCTCGACGCCGGCCTCCTCGATCACCCGCACCCGCCCGTCCTCGACCCGGGCGCGGCCGTCCTCGCCGCGCTCCAGCAGGACCGCCTCGACGCCCGGGAGCGGGCGGCCCATGGAGCCGGGCCTGACGTCCATCGCGGCGAAGTTGCTGATCATGATGGCGCCGGTCTCGGTCTGCCACCAGTTGTCGTGGACCGGCAGGCCGAGCACCCGCTCCCCCCAGACCGTCACCTCGGGGTTGAGCGGCTCGCCGACGCTGGCGACGAACCGCAGCGCGGACAGGTCGTGCTCCCGGACCGGGGCCTCGCCGTACCGCATGAGCATGCGCAGCGCCGTCGGCGAGGTGTACCAGACGGTCACCCGCTGCTCCTCCAGCAACCGGTACCAGCGCCGCGCGTCGAACTCGCCCGCGTCGGCCACGACGGTGAGCCCGAGGGTGAGCGGCGCGATGACGCCGTAGGACATCCCGGTCACCCAGCCGGGGTCGGCGGTGCACCAGAACACGTCGGGGGGACGCAGGTCGAGGGCGTAGGCGGCGGTGACGCGGTGGGCGACCACCGCCTCGTGCACGTGCACCGCGCCTTTGGGCCTGCCGGTGGTGCCGCTGGTGAAGTGCAGCAGCGCCGTGTCCTCCGGGTCGGTGGGCGGGATCTCGAAGTCCGCGGACGCCCCGGCCGTCAGCTCCGCCAGGGAGAACGTCCCCTCGGGCGGGGAGCCCGCGCCGGTGACGAGGACGTGCTTCAGGCCGGGCAGCGACTCCCGGACCGGGGCGATCTTGCGGGTGTAGAGCTCCGGGGTGGTCACCAGCACCCTCCCGTCGCCCAGGCGCAGCCGCTCGCGGATCGGCTCGGGGCCGAAGGCGGAGAACAGCGGGGACAGCACGCCGAGGTTCTTCAGCGTGCCGAGGACGGTCACGTAGAGGTCGGGGACCCTGCCGAGCAGGGTGAAGACCCGCTCGCCCCGGCCTACCCCCAGCAGGCGCAGCGCGCCGGCGAACCGGTTGGTGGCGACGTGCAGGTCCCGGTAGGTCAGCTCGGTGACCTCGCCGCCCCGGCCGACGCAGCGCAGCGCCGTACGGTCGCTCACCGGGGTGCCCAGGTGGCGGTCCAGGGCCTCGTGGGCGATGTTCAGCCCCCGCCCGCCCGGCAGGCCGTCCATCGACCGCCGCGCCGCCCGCCAGGAGAACTCCCGGCACTCGCGCTCGTAGTCCACGAGGTTGGCCCGTACGGCCCGGCCTCCGGTCTTGCGGATGGGCTCCCACGTCATCTCGGCCTCCTCCTCGAAGACGGCGCCGGGGGCGTCGTTCCAGCGTGTGGCCGCCCGGGCGCCGCCGAGTAGGTGCGGAAGTCCCGTCCCTCCCGGGACCTCCTGCCCTACCGGCGGCGAGAAGGCCCGGCACAGGGTGGGTGCAGGGAGAAGCCAGGGGGAGGCATCACCATGATCACTTTGAGCGTCATCAAGGCCGACACCGGGGGGTTCGTCGGTCACTCCGCCGTGCACCCGGACATGCTGGCCGAGGCCAGGCGCGAGCTCGGCAGGGCGACGGCCTCCGGGCTGCTCATCGACGGCCGGGTCGCCTCCTGCGGCGACGACATCTCACTCATCATGACCCACACCTACGGCGTGGACGCGGGTCTCATCCACTCCTTCGCCTGGGACACCTTCCGGGCCACCACCCGCATCGCCCAGGAGCTGCGGCTGTACGGCGCCGGCCAGGACCTGCTGTCGGACGCCTTCTCGGGCAACCTGAAGGGCATGGGACCGGGCTACGCCGAGCTGGAGTTCGAGGAGCGCCCGTCGGAGCCGGTGCTGTGCTTCCTGGCCGACAAGACCGAGCCGGGCGCGTGGAACCTGCCGCTGTACAAGATGTTCGCCGACCCGTTCAACACCCCGGGCCTGGTCATCGACGAGAAGATGCACGCCGGGTTCGGCTTCGAGGTCTATGACCTGTACGAGGAGAAGCGCATCGTCTTCGACTGCCCGGCCGACATCTACGACATGCTCATGTACATCGGCGCACCGGCCCGCTACGTCGTCCACGGGGTCCGCTCCAAGACCCTCGGCGAGACGGCCGCGGCGACGAGCACCCAGCGGCTGTCGCTCATCGCCGGCAAGTACGTCGGCAAGGACGACCCGGTGATGATCATCCGCTGTCAGTCGGGGCTGCCCGCTGTCGGTGAGGCGCTGGAGCCCTTCGCCTTCCCGTACACGGTCGCCGGCTGCATGCGCGGCTCCCACCACGCGCCGTTCATGCCGGTCCCGGTCGAGCACGCCCACCCGTCCCGGTTCGACGGCCCGCCGCGCGTGGTCTGCCTGGGCTTCCAGATCAGGGGCGGCAAGCTGATCGGCCCGCGCGACATGTTCGACGACCCGGCCTTCGACCGGGCTCGGCAGCAGGCGGGCGAGGTCATGGACTACCTGCGCCGGCACGGCCCGTTCGAACCGCACCGCCTGCCGCTCGAGGACCTGGAGTACACCACCATGTCCATCCTGTCGCGGCGGCTGGCGAACCGCTGGACGCCGATGACCACCGAGGTCGCGACCCCGACCCCGCCGACGCCGTCTCCGGTGCCCTGACCCGCGTGCCGTCGCCGCCGTCCGTACGGTGACCCGCACGGCGGCGGGCCCCGGGCGGCGTCCGGGACCAGCCGTCGCGAACGATGAGGAACCCGTCCCGGGCCCGGAGCCCCGGGGCGGGGCCTTCCCGTCCCTCCGTCACCGAGCGACCTACGGCCGCGGCACCGGGATCAGCATGACCGGCACGCCCGCACCGGCCACCGTACGGCGGACGGTCCGCGCTCTTCCCGCCTCGGCGCGCTGGGACCAGCCCAGGGCGATGAGGTCGACGTGCTCGGTGGCCGCCACGTCCACCACCTGCTCCCCGGCGACCCCGCTGCGCAGTTCCATCCGCACCCCGGGGTGCGCGCAGTGCCGGGCCAGGAACTCCTCCTCCCACGCCCGGCGCTCGTGCGCGGCCTGGTCCCAGAAACGGGGGACGGTCGCCTCGTCGAAGACGTGCAGGACCACCAGGTCCGCGCCGGTGCGGGCGAACAGCCCGGCCGCCCCGGTCACGGCCGCCGCCGCCTCGGCCGAGCCGTCCAGCGGCAGCAGCACCCGGGAGATGACCCTCCGGGCCGCCGCCGGACCCGCCGCCGGACCCGCCGCCGGCGGCGCGGCCACGGGTCGCCGGGGCGGCAGCAGCACGACCGGTTTGCCGGCCCGCCGCACCACGGCCCACGTCCCCGACCGGGCACCGCCGTCACCGGCGAGGACGCCCGCGAGGACGTCCGGCCGTTCCAGCTCGTGCAGCACCGCCGCGACCGTCTCCCCGGCGCCGGATTCCGCGGCGAGGCGGAACGCCCGGACGTCGGCGCCCAGGAGCGTCGCCACCGCCCCGGCCGCGTCGACCACGGCCGCCTCCGCCCCCGGGTCGTGGACGACGGCCAGCACGTGCCGCGCACCGGACGTCACCGCCCCGGCGGCCGGCCCGCGCCGCGTGCCCCGTTCCCCCGCCCCGGCGACCGATCCGCGCCGCGTGCCCCGTTCCCCCGCCCCGGCGACCGATCCGCGCCCCGTGCGCCGCTCCCCCGCCTCGGCGGCTGGCCCGCGCCGCCCTCCTCCGGGCCCCGCCCCTGCGGACGGCCCGTTCATCGGTCATCACCCCGCAGGCACGCGGAGCCGTCCACCGGGCGCGGATCGCCGTCGCCCAGCCGTACCCGCAGGGGCCCGTCGGTCCGCACGGTGACCGTCTCGCGTGTGACGTCCAGCCGCACCCGCCGCCCCAGGCAGCGGAACCGCAGGCCGAGGCCGCCCCACGCGGCGGGGAGGACGGGGTCCAGGCGGAGGACGCCGCCGCTGACACGGGCCCCGGCGAACCCGGTGAGCATCGCCTGCCAGACGCCGCCGAGCGTGGCCAGGTGCAGGCCGTCGGCGGTCGTCCCGGTCAGGTCGTCCAGGTCGAGGACCAGCGCGGTGCGCAGCAGGGCCAGCGCCTCGTCGGCGCGGCCCGCCCGGGCGAGCAGGGACGCCATGATCGCCGGGGAGAGCGAGGAGCCGTGCGCGGTGCGGGGGCCGTAGAAGTCCAGGTTCGCCGGGAGCGAGCCGGCCTCGACCTCCTCGGGGACCATGTGGTGCAGCATGAGGACGTCGGGCTGCTTGATGATCTGGGTGGCGGCCACCCGCTCGCGGCCGAGCAGCAGGTCGGCGGCGACCGGCGGGGTGGCGACCTCGGCCATGGTCAGCGGTTCCAGCCGGAAGTAGCCCGTGAACTGCTCGTACAGGCCCGTGACAGGGTCGTGGCCGTCCACCAGGCGGCCGGCGAGGGTGAGCCACCGTCCGGCCTCGGCGCATCCGGGGCCGGCGAGGCGGGCCGCCCGCCGCAGGTTCCACCGGGCCATCACGTTGGTGAACGCGTTGTCGGTCACCCCCTCGTGGTACTCGTCGGGGCCGATCACCCGGTCGATGTGCGCCCGGCCGTCGCGGTCCGTCCGGCAGCGGGACGTCCAGTAGCGGGCGGTCTCGGTCAGCAGGGGCCGGGCCGGGCCCGTCAGGAATCCGTCCTCCCCGCTCCAGCGGGCGTAGTGGGCCGCCGCCCAGGCGACGTCGGCGGTGATGTGCTCCTCCATCCGCCCGGTGAGGATGCCGATGGCCTCCCCGCCCAGGTGCCCGATCGCGGGGGTCACGTCGTCTCCGGTGGCGGCGGACTCCCAGGGGAAGCGCGCCCCCGCGCAGCCCAGCGTGGCGGCCCGCGCCCGCGCCGGCCCCAGACGGCCCAGGCGGTAGGCGACCATGGCACGGGCGGCGGCGGGATGCATGCTCACCAGGGCGGGCAGCACGAACACGTCGGCGTCCCAGAAGACGTGGCCGCCGTAGGCTCCGCCCGACAGCCCCCGGGCGCTGACCGCCGCCTCGCCGTACTCGTCGTCGATGCCCGCCGCGCCGGGCCCACCGGCTCCGGCCGCCGCCTCGCCGTATCCGCCGCCGACGGCCGGGGGCGGCCCCGCGCGGCCTCCGTACCCCGGCTCCGCGCCGCCTCCCGGCCACGCGCGGCCCCCGTGCTCCGAGCCGTTCGCGAGCCCGCCGCCCGCGAGCCGGTCGGCGTTGGTCCAGAGCTGGAAGAGGGCGAACCGTACGGCGAGCTGCGCGGCGGGGTCGTCCGGGATGCTGACGTTCACCGCCGCCCACCGCCCGGCCCACGCCTCCCGCTGCTCGACGAGCAGCCGGTCGAACCCGAGCCGCTCTGCCGCCTCCAGCGCCCCGGCGGCGTCGTGCGGCACCGGGCGGCGGACGGGGTCGGCCGTGTAGGCGGCGATCCGTTCCACGGTGCGCACCCCGCCGTCGCGGCCCACGCGCTGTGAGGAAAGGGCGGCGACGCCTCCGGGGCCCGTGCCGCCCACGGAGCCTCCGGTGCTCCCGGCGCCTCCGCCGCCCCCGGTGTCCCAGACGTCCAGGCCGCTCCCGGCCGTATCGAACCCGGTGTCCCCGGCCGCCCAGCCGACGGCGCCGGTCACCCGCGCCCAGTCGCGGCCGCCGTGCCGTCCCTCGGTGCCCTGCCCTTCGGCGGGCAGCCGCAGCGGCGGCCCGGGGCGCAGCCGCCCGATCCCGGCCTCGGCGCGCATCGCCACCACCCCGGGACGGTTCACGCACGCCAGCCGCAGCGTGCGGACCGGCGGGGTCCGGCCGGTCTCCTCCCTCGCCATCAGGCCGCTGCGCAGGTCGAGCAGGCGGAGGTCCTCCTCGGGCGGCGGGCGCAGGACCAGCCCGGTCCACCGGGGCCCGGCCAGCAGGTGCTGTCCGGACCCCACGCCGGTGTAGATCCCCATGGCGAGCACCAGGGGGTGCGAGCCGGGGACGGCCTCCTCGACCGATCCGCGGGTCGCGAACCCGCCGGCGCCGAGGGTGAGCAGCGTCTCGGTCACCCGGTTCCGCGCCGGGTCCCGGCCGGTCTCCCGGATCGTCCACGCCGGGTCGTCGTCGACCAGGGGGACCCGGCGGCGCCGCCTCAGCCGTACCTGCCGGTCGAGGACGCCGAGCACCGCGTCCGGACCGCCCTCCAGGAACAGGACGCCCGCGTCCGGGCCGCCCTCCTGGAGCGGAACATCCTCAGCCGGACCGCCCTCCGAAAACAGCACACCCTCGCCCGGCCCGCTCTCCCGGAACAGCACACCTTCAGCCGGATCGCCCGTGTCCGGCCCCGCCGCCGGGCGGAGTCCGGGACCGACCGCCACCAGCGTCGCCCGCGCGGCCTCCGGAACGGAGGCGATCGCGTCCGCGTCCGAACGGCCGGGCGCCGCGAACCGGTCGCCGATCACCAGGACCGCTCCTGGGCCGATCCCGCGCTCCGCCAGCAGCGCCAGCGCCGTCCGCAGCCCCCGCGCCCCGTCGCCTTCCCACGAAGGGACGGGCCGCAGGCCCGCCTCGCCCACTTCGTACGGCTCCGCCTCCGGGCCCGCGCACAGCCACAGGCGTCCGGGGCCGGCCGGCCGGGCGCGCAGCAGCGCGTCCACCGCCTCCGGCGGCTCGCCGGCGAGCACCGCGACGTCGAGACCGGCGGCGCAGAGCGCCGTCACGCGGCGGCGGAACGGCGCGGCGGGGGCACCCGACGGCACCCCGGTCGCGCGCCAGCCGAGCACCACCGCCGCGAACACGCGGTCCCCCAGCCGGTGATCCGAAACGTCCATCGGTTCCTTCCGTGCCGGATCCGGTCCGCTCGCGGGTCCCGCTCCCCGTCCGGCGCCCGCTCGGGTCTCCCGGTCACGCCCGGTCCCGTCCCCGGACGCGCACCAGAGCCCGCCGGCCCCGGCCGGGGCGTGCGGGCGGTTCCCCGTTCCCGGGCGCCCACCGGATCCTGTTTCCTGGTGCTTACCCGTTCTGGCACTCCTCACCTGCGGTTTTCCCACTCCTGAGCGGCTCCCGGCCGCGTCGGGAGGCGCGGCTGCGGGTAGGGGACCGGCATCGGGGACGTCCGCCCGCCGTGCGGGGCGGGCGGCGCCGGCCGTACGGCCGGACCGGGACGCGGAGGCGTGATCGATGGAACCGTGGGCGCAGGTCAGGGAGACGCACTCCGGCGTCGTGATCCTTCTGGGGGATCGCGCCGTCAAGCTGAAGAAGCCGGTGGACCTCGGCTTCCTCGACTTCACCTCCCTCGAGGCGCGGCGGGCCGTCTGCCGGGAGGAGGTGGACCTCAACCGGCGGCTGGCCCCGGACGTCTACGAGGGGGTCGCCGACGTGGTCGGCCCCGACGGCCGGGTCTGCGAGCATCTCGTCGTGATGCGGCGCATGCCCGAGGAGCGGCGGCTGTCGGCGCTGGTCCGGGCGGGCGAGCCGGTCGACGATCACCTGCGCCGGATCGCCCGGGTGCTCGCCGGCCTGCACGGCCGTGCCCGCCGTTCCCCGCGGATCGACCAGGAGGGCGGCGTGGCGGCGCTGCGCTCGCGGTGGACCGCGAGCTTCGATCAGGTCCGGGCGCTGCCGGAGCGGGTCGTCGACGCCCCGGTGCTGGACGGGATCGAACGGAGCGCGCTGCGCTTCCTCGACGGCCGCGGCCCCCTGTTCGCCGCCCGCGTCGCCGGCGGCCGGATCGTGGACGGCCACGGCGACCTGCTCGCCGAGGACGTCTTCTGCCTGGACGACGGGCCCCGGATCCTCGACTGCCTGGAGTTCGACGAGCGGCTGCGTTTCCTCGACGGCCTGGACGACGCGGCCTTCCTCGCCATGGACCTGGAGCGGCTGGACGCGCCCCGGGCCGCCGAGCTGTTCCTGCACTGGTACACCGAGTTCTCCGGCGACCCCGCCCCGCCCGCGCTGTGGCACCACTATGTCGCCTACCGGGCCTTCGTCCGCGCCAAGGTGGCCTGCCTGCGGCACGCCCAGCACGAGCCCGGCGCGGCGCTGCGGGCCCGCGAGCTCGCCGATCTCACGCTGCGCCACCTGCGGGCCGGAGCGGTTCCGCTGATCCTCGTCGGCGGGACGCCCGGCACCGGCAAGTCGACGCTGGCCGCGGCCCTCGCCGACCGGCTCGGCGTGACGCTGCTGAGCAGCGACCGCGTCCGCAAGGAACTGGCCGGCGTCACCCCCGAGCGGTCCGCCGCCGCCCCGTTCGGCGAGGGCGTCTACGACCGGGAGCACACCGAGCGCGCCTACGGCGAGCTGCTGTCGCGGGCCGGCAGGCTGCTGCGGAACGGCGAGCCGGTCGTCCTCGACGCCTCCTGGACCGACGCCGCGCACCGGACGGCGGCCGGAGCGGTCGCCGACGGCGCGTCCAGCGAGTTGTTCGAGCTGCGCTGCACCGCCCCGTCCCAGGTGGTCGCCGACCGGCTCGCGAGCCGTACCGGGGGGATCTCGGACGCCGGTCCGGAGATCGCGGCGGAGCTGGCGGCGCGGGCCGCGCCGTGGGCCGGCGCGGCCGAGATCGACACCGGCGTCCCGCTGGAGCGGTCGCTCGAACAGGCGCTGGCGGTGGTCCGCCCCGTCTGGGAGCCGTCCTCCGTACGGTTCCATCGCCCCCTCCTGGAGCCGGGATGAGCGAGGCTCCGACCGGACACGGCGGACCCCGGCAGGCCGCGCCGGACGACACCGGAGGCGGGTCGCCCGGGTACGACGCGCCGCTGCGCGACGGGGAGACCGTCCACATCAGGCCGCTGCGGGGCCGGGACCGCGCGGCCCTGCACGACCTGGTGGAACGGACCTCGGAGGAGTCCGCCTACCTGCGGTTCTTCGCCGGCGGGCGGGCCACGGCGCATCTGCACATGGAACGCCTTACCGCCCCCGGCCACCGGGGACGCGCGTTCGTCGCCGTCCTGGGCGGGCGGGTCGTCGGGATCGCGGAACACGTCCCGGCGGAGGATCTCAGCGACACCGACGTCGCCGTGCTCGTCGACGACCGCGTGCACGGCCGCGGTCTCGGCACGCTCCTGCTGGAGCGTCTGGCGATCGACGCCGCCGGCCTGGGCGTGGCCGAGCTGGTGGCCGACGTGCTGCCCGTCAACCGGATGATGCTGATCGTCCTGGACGATCTCGGCCTGCCGGTGACCCGCGAGTTCACCGGCGGCGAGGTGCGGGTCCGGATCGACCTGCGGGCCGTCGCCGCGCTGGCGGACGCGACCGAGCGCCGCCGCCACGGGGCCGGGCCCACCGGGCGCGTCCGGCGGGACGGCAGGCGTCCGGGGCACGAAGGACGGGCCGGATCGCCCGATCACCCCGCGCGGGACGGAGCGCCGTGACGTCCCGCCCCGTGCTGGACGCCGGGCGGATCGCGGCGGTGATCTTCGACACCGACGGGGTGCTGACCGACACGGCCGTGATCCACGCCGCGGCGTGGAAGGAGGTCTTCGACGCCTTCCTCGGCGAGCGCGCCCGGCGGCGCGGCGAGCCGTTCCGGCCGTTCGACGCGGACGCGGAGTACCTGCTGCACGTCGACGGCAAGCCTCGCGCCGACGGCGTCCGGGACCTCCTGCGGTCCCGGGGGATCTCGCCGGAGACGAACGTGGTCGCGGCGCTCGCCTCCCGCAAGGACGCGGCCTTCCTGGCCGCGATCCACCGGTACGGCGTCGCCCCCTTCCCCGCGGCCGTCGCGCTCGTCACCGGACTGCGGCGCCGCGGGGTGCGCGTCGCGGCCGTCTCGGCGAGCCGCAACTGCGCGGAGGTGCTGCGCGCGGCCGGCATGGCGGACCTGTTCGATGTCCGGGTCGGCGGCGTCGAGGCCGCCCGGCTGGGCCTTCCCGGCAAACCGGACCCCGCGCTCTTCCTGGAGGCGGCGTGGCGGCTGGGCGTGGAGCCGGGTGAGGCGGCCGTCGTGGAGGACTCCCTCGCCGGGGTGCGGGCCGGACGGCGGGGCGGGTTCGAACCGGTCATCGGCGTGGACCGGCGCGGCCGGGGAGAGGCGCTGCGGGCCGCCGGGGCCGACATCGTCGTCGGCGATCTGGGGGAGCTTCACCTCATCGGCCACCGGGCCGCTCCGGAGCCCCCGGCGGCCCCCTGACCGCGAACGGCGTCTTCCCCTTCACGATCTGCCAGATCTCGCCCGGTGTCCCTCCCGGGGCGGACAGGATCCTTCGGGCTCGCTCCGGGTGTGATCCGAGATCACTCACAGGGAGTGGAGACGCCCTCGGTCCGGTTCCAGGGTGGGTGAAAGACCGATCCGGGCCGTCGTGCCACCGCCTCCCGGCCGTGACGGTGTCAGGACGACCCCGCTCCATCGGCTTCGGCGTCCTCTCCGGCGCCCGCGGTGGCCGGCTCTTTCCCGGCCCTGCCGGGACGTGTGGTGAGCCAGCTCGCGCCGACGGCGACGGCGAGGATCGCGGCGACCACCGCGAGGGAGAGGCCGGTGGGGATCTTGTAGACGTCCAGCAGCAGCATCTTGACCCCGACCCACACCAGCACCAGCGCCAGGCCGAGCTTGAGGTAGACGAAGCGGTGCATCAGGTCGGCCAGCAGGAAGTACATCGCCCGCAGACCAAGGATCGCGAAGGCGTTGGAAGTGAACACCAGGAACGGCTCGGAGGTGACGGCGAAGATGGCCGGGATGGAGTCGACGGCGAAGACGACGTCGGTGACCTCGACCAGGACCAGCACCGCCAGCAGCGGGGTGGCCACCCACCGGCCCGACCGACGGACCAGGAACCTCTGGCCGTGATACTCGTCAGTGACGGGGATGAGGCGGCGGAACAGCCGCAGTACCACGCTGCGCCCGGGGTCCATGGTCTCGTCGCGGTGCAGGGCCATCCGGACGCCGGTCAGCACCAGGAACGCGCCGAAGACGTACAGGATCCAGGCGAAGCTCGCGATCAGCACCGATCCGGCGGCGATGAACGCGCCGCGGAAGACCAGCGCGCCCAGCACCCCGAAGAACAGCACCCGGTGCTGGTACTCCCTGGGCACGGCGAAGTAACCGAAGATGATCGCGAAGACGAAGACGTTGTCCACCGCGAGGGATTTCTCGATCAGGTAGCCGGCGTAGTACTGGGCGGCGAACTCCCCGCCCCAGAAACGCCAGATCACCGCGCCGAACGCCAGGCCGAGGGTGATCCAGACCACCGACCACACCGCGGCCTCGCGGACCCCGATGACGTGCGCCCGGCGATGGGCGAGAAGGTCTACGGCCAGCATGAGAACGATCACGCCCAGCACGGCGGCCCAGATCCACAGCGGAACGTTCATCGAGCATCCCCCGGTCGTCGAGTGACCGGAGGTCTCCCCACCGTCCCGGCGGCGTGAGGCCGGGCGGCGCCAGGACCGGGCGTGCGTGCGGCCCGCCGTACTGACGATCCTGACGGTTCGGGTACTCCCCTCCGCCAACGTCAGAATATGAGACACCGGGTGCCTGTCAAGGCTGCGCGGCGCCGGTTTTCGCAGCATTTACCCAGCTCAAAGTATTTCTGTGCCGGGTGGATGGTTTCCGCGCCGTCGACCAGGCAGGGCCGACAGTCCTCGCCAGAAAGGGCATTTAGCCTCTAGAGGCTCGCCGTCCGCACGCCCACTCTTCTGGGTGTGAGGTGAGTCAGTTCTTCGTAATGCGCCGCACACACCGTCACCTCACACCTGCGGGCCGGGCCCCTTCGCGGGCGCCCGCCCCGCCGAGTGCGGCTGGAGGCACGATGTGCGTCAACGTCGGAAACGTCATGACCCGGAAGGTGATCTCGGTCCGTGAGGACGCCTGCTTCAAGCAGATCGCCGCCGTGTTCGTCGCCCACGCGGTCGGCGCCGTGCCGGTGCTGGACGGCGAGGGCCGCGTGACCGGTGTCGTCTCCGAGTCCGACCTGCTGCGCGAGGAGCCGGAGGGCCCACCGGGGACCGCGCCCGGCGACGGCGTCCGCCGCCCGAGCCGGTGCGATCTCGCCCGCAGACTGATGTCCTCCCCCGCGATCACCGTCCCGGAGGCCGCGACGCTGGCGGACGCCTGCCGCCTTATGCGCGACCACCACGTCAGGCGACTGCCGGTGGTGGACCGCCTCGGCCGGCTGGTGGGCATCGTCAGCCGCCGCGACCTGCTGAAGCCGTTCGTCCGGCCGGACCGGGACATCGAGCGCGAGATCCGTCAGGATGTCCTGACCCGTTCACTGTGGATGGACACCTCCCGGGTGCGGGTCTCCGTCAGGAACGGCATGGCGACGCTGAGCGGCACGATGACCCTGCGCGGCGACACCCGGACCGCCCTGACGATGGCCCTGCGGGTCGACGGCGTCGTCGGGGTGATCGACGATCTGCTGTGGGAGCGGGACAACGTCCCCGTCCGTCAGGGGTTCTGACCCCGTCCCCGGAGGGCCGTGAAACCGGAGGCCCGCACGGTAGGGGACCGGAGGTCCGTACGACACGGGACCGTGGGACCGAAGGTCCGTACGGCGCGGGGCCATGGTCCGTGAGAAGGGGACCTTCTCCCCTCAACCGCCGGGACCTCTCTCGACGAAGCTTCAGGTATGGACATCGACTCGATCCGGCCGCACGCGCTCTCCCGGGAGGAGTGCATGAAGCTGCTGTCGTCGGCCCCGATCGGCAGGATCGTCTTCACCGACCGGGCCCTTCCCGCGGTCGAGCCGGTCGACTTCTGCGTCGATGGCGGAAAAATCGTGATCTGCACAGATTCCTCCTCCAAGGTGGCCGCCGCCACCCGGGACACCGTGGTGGCCTTCGAGGCGGACGACTTCGACACCGACGCCCGCACCGGCTGGTCGGTCACCGCCCTGGGACGCACCCGGACCGTCCAGGACCCCGAGGAGGTCACCCGGCTGACCGGGCTGCCGCTGACCGCGTGGGCCGCGGGCTGCGGGGACCACTTCATCGTGCTCCACATCGAACGGATCTCCGGTCGGCGCCTCCGCCGTTAGCGGCGCCGCCGGAGGGCCCACCGGCCCGCGTTCCGCACCGGGCTCAGCCCAGCGGAACGCTCCAGGTGAGCCGGGTGCCGCCGCCGGGCGGGGCGTCGGCGCAGAAGACGCCGCCGAGCCGGTCGGCGCGTTCCCGCAGGTTGCGCAGTCCGCTGCGGCGGCCGTCTGCGGGCAGGCCGACGCCGTCGTCCTCGACGAGGAGGGTCAGCCGGTCCCCGGCGAGTCCGGCGCGCACTCCGACGCGGGTGGCCTTCGCGTGGCGGACCACGTTGGACAGCGCCTCGCGCAGCACGGCCAGCAGGTGGTCGCCGATCTCGGGTGGGACCCCGGTGTCCAGGGGGCCGTCCATGGTCAGGGCAGGCTGGAAGCCCAGGTGTGCTCCGGCGTCCTCGACCAGCGCGGTGATCCGCCCGCGCAGCCCTCCGGTGTCGCCGCCGTCGGGGCTCTGCAGGGCGAAGATGGTGGAGCGGATCTGCCGGATGGTGTTGTCGAGTTCGTCGATGGCGTTCTGCACCCGGGTTCCGGCCTGTGGCCGCTCGATCAGCGGCACCGCGCTCATCAGCGTCATGGCGACGGCGAAGAGCCGCTGGATGACCACGTCGTGCAGGTCCTTGGCGATGCGGTCGCGGTCCTCCAGCAGGCTGAGGCGCTCGGCGTGGATACGGCTCTCGGCCAGTTCCAGCGCGATCGCCGCCTGCCCGGCGAAGGCGTGCAGGGTGCGCAGCTCGACCTGGCTGAACGGGATGCGGCCGGGGCGCTTGGCCAGCGACAGCACCCCGCGCACCGTGCCGGCCGCGCCGATCGGCACCGCCGCGGCCGGTCCGGGCGCCGCCGGGTCGGCCGTGCCCGGCGGGAAGCCGCCGACGGGGCCGGTCACCATGAACGGCTCGCCGGAGGCGAACGCCTGCCCGGCCAGCGATCCGGACACGAGGGCGAAGGCGCCCACCTTCGGGCACAGCCGTCCGTCCGCGGGGCCGTCGCACTCGCCTGTCGCTCCCGACGCCTCCGGCGCTCCCGGGGCTCCCGATGTCTCCGGTGCTTCCGGTGCGCCCCGGCCGCCGTCCGCGGTGTCCGAAGCATCCGAGGCGGCCGGCACGTTCGGGACGATGCCGGGACCTTCCGCGATGACCACCCGCAGCCGCCGGCCGTCGCCGTCCGGCAGCAGCACCGCCACCGCGTCGGCGCCCGCCATCCGCCGCGCCCGCCCGGCGATCAGCGTGAGCACCTCGGTGGGCTCGGCGCCCGACAGCAGGGCCGTGGTGACGTCGGAGGACGCCTGCAGCCAGACCTCCCGGCGGCGCGTCTCCTCGTACAGGCGGGCGTTCTCGATGGCGACGCCGGCCGCGGTGGCCAGGGCCACCACGATCGCCTCGTCCTCCTCGTCGAACTCCCCGCCGCCGCGCTTCTCGGTGAGGTAGAGGTTGCCGAACACCTCCTCGCGGATCCGTACCGGCACCCCCAGGAAGGAGCCCATCGGCGGGTGGCCGGGCGGGAAGCCGTAGGACTCGGAGTGGTCGGCGATGTTCGCCAGCCGTACCGGGCACGGATCCTTGATGAGCAGGCCCAGCAGGCCCAGGCCGTGCGGCCAGTGCTCAATCCGGGCGATCTCCTCCTCGCTCAGTCCCACCGGGAGGAACTGCACGAGCGTGTCCTCCTCCCCGATGACGCCCAGCGCGCCGTAGCGGGCGTCGACCAGGGTGGTGGCGGTCTCCACGATCCGCCGCAGCACCGTCTCCAGATCCAGGTCGCTGCCCACCGACACCACGGCGTTCAGCAGGGCCTGCATGCGGTCGCGGGTGGCCAGCACCGCCTCCAGCCGCACCTGCAGCTCCGCCAGCAGCTCGTCCAGCCGCATGTGCGGAGTTAGGGCATATGGCTCAACATCTGCCATACATATGAGTTTCCCCACGAAATGCGCATCGCACCCACTCTGATGCGCAGCGGCTCCTCCGGCGGTGGCCGAAGGTCCCCGCCGTTGAGGACCTCCGGCCGCTGCCCGGCGGCCCTCGCGGCGGTGTGATGAGAGATGCGGGCGGCACGGGAAGCCCGGAGGAGGTCCGGTATGCACGCGAAGGTCAAGGACGTCATGACCACCGAGGTGGCGTCGGTCAACGGCTGCACCCCGTTCAAGGACGTGGCGGAGGTGCTCATCGCCCACGGCGTGAGCGCGGTCCCCGTGGTGGACGCCGAGGGACACGTCGTCGGCGTCGTCTCGGAGGAGGATCTACTGCGCAAGGAGGAGTTCAGGGAGCGCTACTACCGCGAGGGCTACCAGCCGCCGCTGCGCTCCCGGCTGCGCGATCGTCTGAGCGCCAAGGGCGGGGACGGCCGGGCGAAGGCCCGGGGCGACACCGCCGCCGAGCTGATGACGGCTCCGGCGATCACCGTGCGGGGGCACGCCTCGATCGTCTCGGCGATGCGGCTGATGGAGGAGCACGGGATCAAGAGGCTGCCCGTGGTGGACGCCGAGGGCGTCCTCCAGGGCATCGTCAGCCGCCACGACCTGCTGAAGGTCTTCGTCCGCGATGACGCCGACATCGCCGAGGAGGTACGCCGGGACATCCTCGACCGCACCCTGTGGGCCGAGCCCAGCACCGCCTCCGTCACGGTCCACCAGGGTGTCGTCACCCTGACCGGGCGCATGCACCGGCGCAGCGACGCCCGGCTGGCGGTACGGATGGTCCAGCGGGTCAACGGGGTGGTCGACGTGGTGGACGAGCTGCGATGGACCCTGGACGACACGCCGGCCTGGAGCGGCCGATAGGCCCCGGAACGGCCCTTAGGTCCAGGAGCGGCCGGAAGCCCTGGAACAGCGGGTGAACCTTGGAACGGCGGGTGAGCCTTGAGGCGGCCGGTGGCCATCCGGGCTCCGCAGGGGGTCCTCCGGGATCCGCCCTCAGTCCTCCGTGGCCGTCCTCGCCAGGGCGGCCTCCGCCGGGTGGTCCGCCGTTTCACCGGTCAGGTCGTCGTGGTCGTAGGTGACGTCGATCCGCAGGTCCACGACGCCGTCCGCCTGCCGCGCGGCCTCGGCCAGGCGGGCGATCTGCGACCGCCTGGCCAGCCGCCCCTGGATGCGCACCACGCCGGCGTCCACCGAGATCGTGAGCGTACGGGGGTCCAGCCGCAGCCGGGCCACGGCCGCCGCCACGTCGGCCAGGACCTCCGGCGCCCGTCTGGCGAAGATCCTCAGCAGGTCGGCCTGGTGCACGGTCCCGGCGATCCGCCCGCTGACGGCGTCGATCACCGGTAGCTGCCTGACCCCGTTGACGTGCATCAGGCGGGCCGCCTCCCTGACCGGGGTCTCCCCCACGACCGTGGGCGCCGGGCTGGTCATGAGCTCCTCGGCGGTCATCTCCATGATCTTCTGGTGGTCCGGGCCACGCCCGCCGCCCGCGGGCCCGCCGTGCGGTCCGCCCTCGCCGTACGGAAGGTCCGTCCCGCCGGGCAGCAGATCGTCCTCCGACACCGTGCCGACCGGGCGGCCGTCGGCGTTGACCACCGCGACGGCGTCCACCTTGAAACGGCGCATGGTCGCGACGAGCTCGGCGAACGTCGCGTCACGCTGGACCGCGATGGCCACCCTGCCCATGACGTCACTCACCCGCATGACCATGGTCTCTCCTCCTGACCTAGTCCGCCGCGGCCCGCGCGTCCCCGCTCCGCGCGGCCTCGGTCCACGCGCTCCCGGCGGGGGCCACGTCCTCTCCCGGGAGGACCGGCGCGGGGACGACCGCGACGGCGCAGGCGCTGCGCTGGAGGATCGACCTGGTGACCGAACCCAGCCGTCCGTGCCCGCGCGCCCCGCCGACCACCATCAGGCTCGCCTCCCTGGAGAGGTCCGCCAGGACGTCCTTCGGCGGCCCGGTGACGCTGTGGACCCGGACGGCCACCTCCGGGTACCGGATCTGCCACGGCCGCAGCCGCTCGATCATCTCCCCCTCGGCCGTCTTCGCGACGATCGCCGGCTCCGGCATCGGCGGCCCCTGCGACAGCCACGGCATCGGCTGGAGGGGGCCGCCCCGCACCGCCACCAGGCTGAGCTGCCGGACGTCCGCCTCACCGAAGGCGAACCCGATCGCCTCGTCTCGCGTGTCCGCGGCCATGCCCAGGACCACGGCCCCCCGGTGCAGCGGCACGGGGATGGGGCCGGGACCGCGCACCACGACCACCGGGCAGCACGCGTGCGCCGCGACGTAGCCGGCGACCGACCCCAGGACCGTCCTGGCCAGCGCTCCCATGCCGCGCGAACCGACCACGACCAGTTCGGCGCGGGCCGACAGCTCCACCAGCCGCTCGGCGGCGGACCCCTCGTACAGGTCGGCGGTCACCTCGGTGATCGAACTGCTGCATGAGCGGGCGCAGTCGGCGCCGTGGTACAGCACGTGCTCGGCCGCCTTGCGCAGGTGGAGCTTGACCTCCTCCTCGGCCTGGCCGTACGGCCAGCGCCAGGCGTGGGCCACCCTCAGCGGCAGCTGCCGCAGTTCCGCCTCGTCCATCGCCCACTCCAGGGCCTGCATGGAGAAGTCCGAGCCGTCGTAGCCGACGACCACCTCGCGGGTCTCGGTCATCCTTCTCACCCCCTCCCATGGTCGGGAGAGGGTCTCCCGGAACGGCAGGGCGGAAGGTCCCACCGGCATGGGACCTTCCGCCCTCATCCCCGCCCGCGCGGGCGACCGCGCCGTCTCACGCCGTTCCCCGCCTCCCCGGTGCGGGCGGCCCCCTCACCGGCCGCCCGCCGCCTCCCCCGCTTCTCGGTCACCGTTCCTCGCGGCCCGGACGGTGCGTCCGGGGTCAGACCTTGGTGATGCGGACGGCGTCGGCGATGAC
>NZ_JBEZNH010000063.1:0-42893 GCF_040653115.1 Streptosporangium sp. NPDC048047
ATCTACCCACAGTCACGCAGGCGAATCGGTTAACGATCTACAGATGTAGTACCGGCGGCCCCGATCAGCTCCAGCCGGGTACCCGCCCACATCCACCACGTCGGCAGAGAACTCGTTCGCGCCACCCCGGGAGTTGTCTGTCGACGACCGGTGTGAACCTCCGCCTGCTGGCGCTGCACCAACAAGTTGTGGTGATCGACCGGTGTCCGACACTGGCCCCACCCAAGACGCGGGCGTCCATCCGTGACGTCCCGATACCGACCGTCCTCGCCGACGCGCTGGCCGGGCACATCGATCGGCACAAGCCC
This sequence comes from Streptosporangium sp. NPDC048047, assembly GCF_040653115.1. Classification (NCBI taxonomy): domain Bacteria; kingdom Bacillati; phylum Actinomycetota; class Actinomycetes; order Streptosporangiales; family Streptosporangiaceae; genus Streptosporangium; species Streptosporangium sp. NPDC048047. The sequence goes on from NZ_JBEZNH010000063.1 coordinate 309, forward strand.
GAGGGCGCACTGTTCCGGACGACGCGCGGCAACCTGATCCGGCGTGACTACTTCAACGCCGACATCCTCAAGCCCGCGATCCTCGCGGCCGGGGTGCCGGCGGACATGACGTTCCACGATCTGCGGCACAACTTCGCCAGTACGGCACTCGCCGAGGGCGTGCCGATCTCCGAGGTGTCGCGGTGGCTCGGACACGAGTCCATCACCACGACCGTGGACCTGTACGGGCATCTGGTCCCGGAGGCATCCGAGCGGGCGCGGACGGCGCTGGACAACGCCTTCGCCTCGGCGCTCGGGTCCGCGTAATGTGCCCCCGATGTGCCCTCTCAAGGATTCGATCTTCCCGAGCGAGGGTTCCACCGCAGGTCAGGGGCGGATAAGGCGGACGAGTCGGCCTGTAGGCCGGGTTTTGTCCTTCACTGATGTGAAGGGGCGACCATCCATCTAGGGCCGTCGTTGCCGGCGGCCTCAAGCGGTCTACCCGCGCGGCTCGGGCGGGCAGCCCTCGAACGTCGCGCGCGGAACGCTCCGGGGAGCGTCCCTTCTTGACCTTGCTCCAGGTGGGGTTTACCGAGCCGCCCACGTCACCGTGGGCGCTGGTGGTCTCTTACACCACCGTTTCACCCTTACCCCTCCCGCGAGGGAGGGGCGGTCTCTTTTCTGTGGCACTGTCCCGCGGGTCACCCCGGGTCGGCGTTACCGACCACCCTGCCCTGTGGAGCCCGGACCTTCCTCGGCGGGCCCCGCGAAGGGACCCGACGCGGCCGCCCGGCCGGCTCGTCCGCCGTACTCCAAGCTTATCGGCTCCCAACCGATCTCCAACCGGACGACAAGTCGTCTCCGGTCGAATGGGGAGCGCGGGCGGCGCCGAGGAGGGAGCCGCCCGCGCTCCGGACGGACGTGCGGCACGTCACGGCCCCCAGCCTGTACGGACGTCCGGAGCGCAGGCTTCAGCAGGCTTCAGGGACGGGCGGACGTCCGGCGCGCGGATCTCAGCGCGGACGGACGCCCACTCGGTGGACGCCCGGAGAACGGACGTCCACGGACCGGAGGGCCTCAGCGGAGGTGGGAGGTGTCGTTGACCGCCTTCACCACCGCGGGCCCGTCGGCGTAGTACTCGATCAGGGACAGCGCGGCGAGGTCGAGGTGCATGCGGTACAGCGCGGAGGGGGGAGCCTCCAGCGCGAGCCGCAGCAGCGTCTTGATCGGCGTGACGTGGGAGACGGCGAGGACCGTCCTGCCCTCGTAGCGCTCGACCAGCCGGTCCCCGGTCGTCCGGACCCGCCGCGCCGCCGTCTCGAAACTCTCCCCACCCGGCGGCGCGGCGGACGGATCCGCCAGCCACGCGGCGAGCTCGTCCGGCCAGCGGCGCTGGATCTCGGTGAAGGTGTGGCCCTCCCAGTCGCCGAAGTCGACCTCCTTGAGCCCCTCCTCGACCTCGACCTCCAGCCCCAGCCTCGCCGCGACGATCTCGGCGGTGACGCGGGCCCGTTTGAGCGGCGAGCTGACGACAACCTGGATCCCGTACGGCGGGCGCGACAGCCTGGCGGCGGCGGCCTCGGCCTGGGCGATGCCGATGGAGGTGAGCTCGGGGTCGCCGACGCCGGAGAAGCGGCGCTCGGCGGAGAACGGGGTCTCGCCGTGCCGGAGCAGCAGCAGCGAGGTCGCCACGGTGGTGGGCGGACGCCAGCCGGTGCCGACGCCGGATCCGGTCGCCGCGGTCGTCTCGGGATCCGTCCCGTTCGCCGGGCCGTACGGGGCCGGTGTCGCGGTCTCCTCCCCGCCGATGAGGTCCAGCAGGGAGTCCTGGATGGTGGTCGCGGTCCGGTGACCGGCCGGGCCCGTGGAAGCCGGAACGGAGGCCGCCTCGCCGGCGAGGCGCCAGGGGCGGCCCTTGGCCGCGGCGTCCATCGCCTCGTTCGCCAGCCGGTCGGCGTCCTTGTTCTTCTCCCGGGGGATCCACCGCCAGGTGACCCGCAGCCTCCTGGCCAACCCGGCGGCCTCGGAGGCGAGCGGCCGCAGCCCCTCGTTCTTGATCTTCCAGCGGCCGGCCATCTGCTCGATGACCAGTTTGGAGTCCATCCGGACCTCGACGGCCGCGCCGTCGCCGGCGATGGCCAGGAGGGACCGCAGGCCGGCGATCAGCCCGCGGTACTCGGCGACGTTGTTGGTCTGGGTGCCGATCGCCTCGGCGGTCTCGGCCAGCACCTGGCCGTCCGAGGCGTCCTTGACGACGGCGCCGTACCCGGCGGGCCCCGGGTTGCCCCGGGAGCCGCCGTCGGCCTCGATGACGAAGGAGGTCACAGGCCCGATTCCGCGGTGCGGACCAGGATGCGGCGGCACTCCTCGCAGCGGATCACCTCGTCGTGGGAGGTGGCCTTGATGCGGTTGATCTCCGCGATGGACAGGCTCGTGCGGCAGCCGAGGCAGCGGGCGCCCTGGAGCATGGCGGCGCCCACCCCGAACTGCTCGCGCAGCTTCTCGTAGAGGGAGAGCAGGTCGGCGGGGATCTCGGTGGCGACGTCGCCGCGCTTGCCCTTGACCTCGCCGTTCTCCTTGTCGATCTCGGCGAAGGCGGCGTCCCGGCGGTCCTCGGCGTCGGCGCGGAGCCCGGCGAGCCGGTCCCGCTCTGCGGAGAGCTTGGTGACCTGCTCGTCGGCCGCCTCGCGGCGCTCCATGATCTCCAGGACGACCTCCTCCAGGTCGCTCTGGCGGCGGTGCAGGGAGGCGATCTCGGACTGGAGGCTCGCGAGGTCCTTCGGAGAGGTCACCTGGCCGGAGTCGAGGCGCTTCTGGTCGCGGTCGGCGCGGACGCGGACCGAGTCGACGTCGGACTCGGCCTTGGTCTGCTCGCGGGCGAGGTCGCCCGCCTCGGTCTCGGCGGCGATGACCTGCGTGGCGAGCCGGGCCACGCGGGCCGACAGGTCGTCGATCTCGGCCAGCTCGGGCAGGGTGCGGCGGCGATGGGCCAGCCGGTCGATGACGGAGTCGAGTTCGGCCAGGTCGAGTAGGCGCTTCTGCGCCGCCGGGGCTGCTTTCACTTCAGATCCTCGCACTCTGCTGTTGTCGTCCAGGCGTCCGTGACCGTCTCGGATACGCGCGTCTCCACAGTATTCCCCTTCGCGGCCAGTTCGGATGCCAGGCGGCGCGCCGCGTCGGCGAGCCAGGGCCACTCGGTCGCCCAATGGGCGGCGTCGATCAGCGCCGGCCCCCCGGGCTCCTCGGTGAACTCGCTGGCCGGGTGGTGGCGCAGGTCGGCGGTGAGGAACACGTCCACCCCGGCGGCGCGGGCCGCGCCGAGGAGGGAGTCGCCGGAGCCGCCGCTCACCGCGACGCGCCGTACCTCGCGGTCGGGGTCTCCGGCGATCCGCAGGCCGCCGGCGGTGGCGGGCAGGCCCCGCGCCGCCTGCCGGGCGAACTCGCGCAGGGTGACGGGGGCGGGCGGCGATCCGACGCGGCCGAGGCCGCGGCGGGGGTCGTCGGCGGCGGGTACCAGGGGGGTGAGCGGGCCGGTGAGGCCGACGGCGCGGGCCAGCGCGTCGGAGACGCCGGGGTCGGCGACGTCGGCGTTGGTGTGCGCGGCGAACAGGGCGATGTCGTTTCTGATCAGTGTGTGGACCAGGCGGCCCTTGAAGGTGGTGGCCGCCACGCTGGTGGTGCCGCGCAGGTAGAGGGGGTGGTGGGTGACGATCAGGTCGGCGTTCCAGGCTCGGGCCTCCTCGGCCACGACCGGCACCGGGTCCACGGCGAACAGGATCCGCCGCACCGGCGCGGCGGGGTCTCCGCAGACGAGCCCGACCGCGTCCCAGGACTCGGCCCAGCGGGGATCGTAGGTCGATTCGAGCTCGGCGACGACGTCAGCAAGGGTAGGCACGTGCGCAGACTACCGGCCGGGCCGGCGGCCGGTACGGACGGCGTTCCCGGCGTTCCCCGACCACCACGACTCCCTCACGGAGGCCCGGCCGGCGCGAAGACCCTGCCGGTGGGGCGCGCCCTCGTCGCGGTCCGGGGCCGGTCCTTCCGCGCGGTCTTTACTTCGCCGCCCGGTCTGCAGGACGCTGATCTCCAGCGGGGTGTACGGCCCGCCGGGACCTCCCGGCGGGCGGACACGGGCATCCGGGAGGGCCGGCGCATGGGGCCGACTGTCGCGATCATCGGGGCCGGGTTCGCCGGCCTGTGCATGGCCATCCGGCTGAAGGAGGCCGGGATCGGTTCGTTCACGGTCTTCGAGCGGGGGCCGGGCGTCGGAGGCACCTGGCGGGACAACACCTATCCAGGGGCCGGGTGCGACATCCCCTCGCACCTGTACTCCTTCTCCTTCGAGAGGTATTCGAGCTGGACCCGCCGCTACCCCGGGCAGCCGGAGATCCTCTCCTACCTGGAGATGTGCGCCGACAGGTACGGCGTGCGGCCGCACGTCCGGCTGGACACCGAGGTCACGGCCGCCGTCTACGACGAGTCGCTGGGCCGCTGGCGGGTGCGGACCGATGCCGGGGAGGAACTGTTCGACGTGGTGGTGTCGGCGGTGGGGCAGCTCAGCCGTCCCCGCCTGCCGGACATCCCCGGCATGGAGGACTTCCGTGGCGTCTCCTTCCACTCGGCCCGCTGGGACCACTCGGCGGACCTGACCGGGCGGCGGGTCGCGGTGATCGGGAGCGGGTCGTCGGCGGCGCAGCTCATCCCGCCGGTGGCCGAGGCCGCAGCCCACCTGGACGTCTTCCAGCGCACCCCCAACTGGGTGCTCCCCAAGCCCGACGGCGTCTTCGGTCCCGTCGCGCGGACGGCCCTGCACCGGGTGCCGTTCCTGCAGCGCGGGTACCGGGAGTGGTTCTACCGGTACACCGAGGGCACCCTGTATCCGGCCCTGTCCGGCGGGTGGAGCGCCGGGATGGTGCGCGAGCGGGCCCTGGCCCACCTGCGGGCGCAGGTGCCGGACCCGGCGCTGCGGGCGAGGCTGACCCCGGACTACCCGGTCGGCTGCCGGCGGATCGTCATCGACAGCGGGTTCTATCCCGCGCTGACGCGGCCGGACGTGGACGTCGTCACCGAGCCGATCGTCCGCGTCGCGCCGGGCGGCGTGGAGACGACCGGCGGGCTCCGCGAGGCCGATGTGATCGTCTACGCGACCGGTTTCGACGCCACCGGCTTCCTGTCGCCCGTCGAGGTCGTCGGCCGCGGCGGGCGTCGCCTGGCCGAGGAGTGGAAGGACGGCGCCGAGGCGTACCTCGGGATCGCGGTGCCGCGCTTCCCGAACCTGTTCCTGCTGTACGGTCCCAACACCAACCTGGGCCACACCTCGATCGTCTTCATGATCGAGTGTCAGGTCGGGTACGTCATGGGCTGCCTGCCGTACCTGGTGGAGCGGGGGCCGATGGAGGTGGATCCCGCGGCGATGGACGCCTGGCGGCGGCGTCTCGCGGAGGCCATGGGCTCGACGGTGTGGCAGGCGGGCTGCACGAGCTGGTACAAGGACGCGGCGGGCCGGATCACCACGAACTGGCCGGGCCCGACCACCCTCTACCGGCGGCTCACCAGGGCGCCCCGGCCGTCGGCGTTCCGCTTCGCCCGCTGACGGCCGTACGCCTGCTGACGGCCGTACGGCCGCGGCACGGGCGGCGGGCCGTACGCGATGGGCCGGGGGGCCGTGCGTGGCGGGCCGTGCGGCGCGGCGGGCCGGTTGGCGGTAACGTCGCGGGGGCCGAACCGCCATCCCGCGAAGAAGGGCCCGCCCGTGTCCGTTGACCTCCACCGTGCCGCCGTGGTCGCCGACACCCACAACGACCTGCTGATGGCCGTCACCGCCCGGCCGCCGAAGCGGTGGGCGGCGTTCTTCCGCGAGCGCTGGTTGCCCCAGCTCCGCGAGGGCGGGGTGAACGTGCAGGTGCTGCCGGTGTTCGTGGACGACGGGTTCCGGCCCGAAGGCGCGCTCCGGCAGACGCTGCGCATGATCGAGTGCGCGCACGTCATCGCCGAGGGCAACGCCGACGCGGTACGGCTGTGCGCCGACGGCGCACAGATCGACGCCGCGCTCGCCGAGGACCGGATCGCCCTGGTGCTGGCGCTGGAGAGCGCCCCCGGCCTGGACGCGAACGTCGAGCTGCTGTCCACCGTGCACCGGCTGGGCGTGCGGGTCGCCTCGATCGCGCACGTGGGCCGTACGGCGCTGGCCGACGGCAGCGGCGAGGACGCCACCGGCAGCCGGCTCACCGCGGCCGGGGTGGAGGCCGTCCGGGAGATGGAGCGGCTGGGCATGATCTTCGACATCTCGCACCTGAGCGCCTCCGGGGTCGCGCACGTGCTGGAGCTGGCCACCCGGCCGGTGATGGCGACCCACTCCGCGGCGCGGGCGCTGCGCGACCACCACCGCAACCTCACCGACGACCAGATCCGCGGCGTGGCCGCGACGGGCGGCGTGGTGTGCGTCAACTTCCTGGCGGCCTTCCTGGCGGAGGACGCGGCCGACCACACGATGGACCGGCTGGTGGACCACATCGAGCACGTGGTGAGCGTCGGCGGGCTCGACCACGTGGGCCTGGGCCCCGACTTCATGCGGGAGGTCATGACCGACCTCACTCCCCCGTGCTGTGAGGGGTTCAGCTACAGCGGCGTGGACGCCTGGGCGGCCGTCCCGGGGCTGGCCGGGCCGAGCGGCCTGCCGCTGGTCACCGACGCGCTGCTCAAGCACGGGTTCTCCGACGAGGAGGTCGTCAAGATCGTCGGCGGTAACGTCCTGCGGCTGTTCCGCGAGGAGCTGGGCCGCCCGACCTGATCACGGGAGTTCCCGGGCTCAGGCCGGGCCGGTCCGGAAGGCGGCCCGCCCTGCCCCGAGACGGTCCCGCGCTCTCAGGACCCCGCTCTCAGGACCCCGCTCTCAGGACCCCGTTCGGACAGGACCCCGCTCGGACAAGGCCCCGCTCGGACAGGACCCGGCTCAGACGGGACCCGCCGCGGGTCCGGGGGCGCGGTCCGTCAGGTAGTCCTCGCGCAGCCGGGAACGGGAGAGCTTGCCGGTGGGGGTGCGCGGCAGCTCGTCGCGGAACTCGATGATCCGGGGGTGCTTGAACCGGGCCAGGCGCGGGCCGAGGTGGTCCAGCAGCTCCTGCGGGGTGGGCCGGGCGCCCGGCGCGGGCTGGACGAGCGCGGCGACGCGGTGGCCCCACTCCTCGTCGGGCACGCCGATCACCGCGACGTCGGCGACCGCCGGGTGCTCCAGCAGCGCGGCCTCGACCTCCGCCGGGTAGATGTTCACCCCGCCGGAGACGATCAGGTCGGTACGGCGGTCGCACAGGAACAGGTACCCGTCCTTGTCCAGGAACCCGATGTCGCCGGGCGCGTACCACTCGCCGCGCATGCCGGCGGCGGTCTTGGCCGGGTCCTTGCGGTAGGTGAAGCGGCCGAGGCCCGACTTGACGTACACCATGCCGGGCTCCCCCGGCGGCAGCTCCTCGCCCTCGGGGCCGAGGATCCTCGCCTCGAACCCGGGGACGGGACGGCCGACCGTGCCGGGGCGCTCCAGCCACTCGTGCGGCTTGACGGCGAAGGCGATGGCCGCCTCGGTGGAGCCGTAGTACTCGTACAGGACCGGGCCCCACCAGTCCATGACGGCCTTCTTCACCGCCGGCGGGCAGGCCGCGCCGGTGTGCATCACCTGCCGCAGCGACGACAGGTCGTAGGAGCGGCGGACCTCCTCGGGCAGCCGCAGCATCCGGTGGAACATCGTCGGCACCATCATGGAGTTGGTCACCCGGTGGCGGTCCACCAGCTCCAGCACCCCGGCCGGGTCGAAGCCGGGGGCGATCACGAGGGTGTGGCCCAGGTGCAGGGCGAACATGGTGTGCGCGCACGGCGCGGAGTGGTACATCGGCGAGGTCACCAGGTGGATCCCATCGCCCGGCCGCAGGTCGCAGACCTCGCCGAGGAACCAGGTGACGGCCGGGACGGCGGCCTCCGGCTCGGCGCCGGACAGCCGCCGCTGGACGCCCTTGGGGAAGCCGGTGGTGCCGGAGGTGTACCACATGACCGATCCGGCGGTCCGGTCCCCGGGGTCGGTCGCCGGCTGCCCGGCGGCCAGGCCGGCGGCGGTGAGCGCCCCGGCCACGGGGCGGTCCGGTCCGGCGACCACGACCCGGGCGTCGCAGTCGGCGAGGATGTAGGCGATCTCAGCGTCCGTCAGGTGCCAGTTGACCGGCACGTAGTACAGGCCGATCTGGCCGGTGGCCATCAGCATGACCACCTGGTCCAGCCCGTTGGGCAGCACCCCGGCGACCACGTCGCCCCGGGTGAGGCCGCGGGCGCGCAGGCCGTGCGAGACCCGGTTCACCAGGGCGAGCAGCTCGCCGTACGAGGTGGTCGTGCCGTCGCCGTCGATCACCGCGCGGCGTCCCGGGTCGGCGTGCGCGATCCGGTAGAAGCCGGGGAGCGCGGTGATGTCGGGCATGGGTCCTCCCGGTGCCGTCGGCCGACGAGACGCGAACGGGGCCCCGGAGTACGGCGGGCACCCCTTCCGTCCCTTTTGTAGTAGAGATGCGCGCGGCGGTGTCCGGCGAAACCGGAAAGGCGGGACGGGGAGCGGCTAGGGTTCCGATGTGGCACGGGGATTCGGGCGTCTGCGGCGTGACGACCTGCTCCGCGCGGCCTGCGGCGTGATCGCCGCACGGGGGTTCGGGCGCACGCGCACGACCGACATCGCGCGGGCCGCGGGGGTCAGCCAGGCGCTGCTGTTCTATCACTTCGAGACGAGGGAGAAGATGCTCGCGCATGCCCTCGCCTACGCGGCCGAGCGCGACCTGGCGGCCCTGGAGAGACTGGAGGCGTCGGGCGGCTCCCCGCCGGAGCGGCTGCGCGCCCTGCTCGCCCTCTACTCCCCCGGCGGGCGTCCCACCTCGTGGACGCTGTGGATCGACGCCCGCGCCGAGTCGGTGCGCGACGCCGACCTGGAGGCGATCTGCCGGGAGACCGGCCTGCGCTGGCGGCGGGCGCTGCGCTCCGTCGTCGACGAGGGGGTCGGGGCCGGCGCCTTCTCCTGCGCCGACCCCGAGGGCGCGGTCTGGCGGATCATCGCGCTCGTCGACGGCCTGGCCGTCCAGGCGACCGCGCACCGGCGGCTGCTGACCCGGGCCCGGCTGGCAGAGCTCGTCCGCGCGTCCGCCGAGCTGGAGCTGGGTCTGCCGCGTGACGCGCTGTCCTGAGCCGCCCGCCGGGCCACCAGCGGCCTCCGGGCGACCGCCGCCCGCCGGGCCACCACCGCCCGCCCGGCGACCGCCGTGCGCCGCGTGACCTCCGCCCGCCGGACGGTGGGCTCCCGCCGGGCGACCGGCGGCCGCCGGGCCGCCACCGGCCGCCGGGCAGCACGACCATGAGCATGGCCAGGGCGATGAGCCCGCCGCCGACGAGGAAGGTGCCGGTGAGCGGCTCGCCGTACGCCGCGACGGCCAGGGCGGTGACCCAGAGCGGCTGGGCCGACAGGATCACCGCGGCGGGCACCGGCGGCACGTGGAGCTGCCCGAAGGAGCGGGCCAGGAAGCCGAGGGCGCAGGCGACGACCGACAGGTGACCCAGGACCGCCCAGTCGGCCGGGGTGGCGGGCAGCGTGAGGCCGTCCGGCGCGGCGAGGACGCCGGTCATGAGCGCGATGGTGCCGAGCTGGATCACCGCGATCGGGTAGGCGTCGCGGTGGGCGCCGTCGTAGCCGCCCAGCACCAGCGTGTGCGCCGCGTACAGCACCGCCGACAGCAGCGTTACGGCCAGCGCGGGCAGTGACACGTCGCCGCCCTCGGCCTCCTTCAGCAGCGTGAAGGCCGCCATCGCGGTCGTCGCGAGCGCCACCGCGACCCAGGTGCGGCCGGAGATCCGGGCGCCGGTCAGGATCAGCCCGAGGATCGGGGTGATCACCACGTAGGAGCCGACGGCGAAGCCCGAGACCGAGGAGGGGAGGTCGCTCAGGGCGACCGCCTGGGCGGTCTGGCCGACGCCGAACACCAGGCCGAGCAGGGCTCCGGTCAGCCACGTCCGCTCCGGCAGTCCCCGCAGGCAGCGGGGGCGGATCGCGACCAGGACGAGCGTGGCGATGCCGTACCGCTCGGTGAGCAGGTCGGCCACGGGCACGCGGGCGATGAGGTCCTTCATCAGCGGGAAGGCCGAGCCCCAGGCCGCGCTGACGAACAACAGGAGGACGGTTCCCAGGAGGGGACGGGGGGCGGACACCGCTGTCATACCCGGAAGGATTACATCACGTTCGGCGACGTTGACGTCACCGAATGAATCGGAGTGGTCCTAATACGCCCCTGAGGAAGACCGTTCCACCGGCGTGTGACACCTCACACCCCAGGCGGCGGTTTTTGAGGCTTACGGACGTTACGTCCGGTTGCCGGGGGGCGCCAGGAGAGCACCTGCGGATGTTCCGTCCGGTTCCGGGGCGGGGGCCGCTTGCGGGCGTTCCGCCCGGCTCCGGGGTGGGGCACCGGGAGGCCACTTGCGGGTGTTTCGTCCGGTTCTCGGGTAGGGGTGCCGAAAGGCCGTCCGCGGGTGTTCCGCCGATCACCGGGCAGGGTCACCGGACGGCACAGGAGACGCGGGAGGCTGCTGATGAAGACGGCGATCGTGACCGGGGGCGCCTCCGGCATCGGCCTGGCCCTCGCCCGCGAGCTGCGCGGGCACGGCGTCCACGTGGTGGTCGCGGACTCCGACGGCGACGGAGCCGGGCGCGCCGCCGCCGAGCTGGGCTGCGCCGGGGCGGCGCTGGACGTCACCGACGCGGACGCGGTCCGGGACCTGGTGGCGAAGGTCCGGGCCGACCACGGCCGGCTGGACTTCATGTTCAACAACGCCGGGATCGCGGTCGGCGGCGCCGCCGAGGAGTTCGGCCTGGAGCACTGGAACCGGGTGATCGACGTGAACCTGCGCGGGGTGGTCCACGGCGTCCACGCCGCCTACCCGGTCATGATCGAGCAGGGGTTCGGCCGCATCGTCAACACCGCGTCCGTGGCGGGGGTGTTCCCCGCCCCGTTGATGCTGCCCTACACCACGTCCAAGCACGGGGTGGTCGGGCTGTCGCTCGCGCTGCGCGCCGAGGCGGCGGCGCACGGGGTGAAGGTGCACGCGGTCTGCCCGGGTTTCGTCGACACCCCGCTGTTCGACCGCGTCAACCCGGGCCTGCCGCAGACCGCGGTCAGCGCGAACGCCCGGCGCTCGGCGGAGCTGGCGGCGCCCTTCCTCTATCCGGCGGAGACGCTGGCCCGCGACGTCATGCGGGGCGTCGCCCGCGACCGGGCGCTCATCGTGGTCCCGGCGTCGGGCCGGGCGGCCTGGCTCCTGACCCGGCTCTCGCCCGCGCTCGCGGTCCGGGCGGCCTCACTCGGCGTCCGCCGCCTGCTCCGCGGCTGACGACCGGACGGTCCGCCCGGAGGCCCGGCACCGGGCCGGGCCCCTTGGATCGCTCCTGGCCCGGGGCCGGGGTCCGAGGTCCACGGGTTCAAGACACCGCGGGGTCACGGCCCCACGAACTCATGAACTCATGAACTCACGAACTCACGAACTCACGGGCTCACGGGCTCACGGGCTCACGGGCTCACGGGCTCACGGGCTCACGGGGTCGCTCAGGGGGAGGTACTCGAACCAGTCGAAGTCCGCCGGGTTCCGGGCCGCCTCCGGGCCGCCCGCGGCGTACATGCCGATGTAGGCGCCCGTGAAGCCTCCCGCGACGGTCGTGCTGAGCACGCGCCCGTCCACCGCGTCCCCGAGGGGCAGCCACCGCCCGGGGGCCGTGGCGTAGCGCATCCGGTACTCCTGGCCCCTCGCCTCCACCCCGAGGAACAGCCTGCCGCCGGGCACCGGGGCCGTGGCGAGCACCTCGTCGGCGCCGGCGTGCCGGCGGACCACCTCCAGGCCGCGCGCCGACAGGACGTAGCGGATGTGGAAGTCGTCGTTCTGCACCAGCACCAGGCCCGCGCACCCGTCCCCCGCCGGGGTGAAGTCGAGGGCGGTGTGCGCGGCGAAGTCGCGGTGGCACTGCCTGCGCGCCACCAGGCTCGGCGCGGCCCGCTCGGCGAGGGTCCGCGGGCCCGGCCGCAGCCTCAGGTGGCCGGGCCGCTCGGTCAAGCTCCAGTACGGCTCACGCGGGGTGCGCAGGTGGTTCCAGCACGGCGCGAGCCGTTCCGCGTCGAAGTTGTCGCAGACGGGTTCGGCGGGCCAGCGGTGCTCGGGCAGGTCCGGCGCGGCCGCCTCGGGTTCGACCTGCTCGGCGAGCGGCCAGCCGTCCTCCCAGCGCACCCGGGTCAGGAAGGTCTCCCGGCCCAGGTTGTAGTGGTATCCGCCGTAGGGGCGCATCGCCAGCAGCACCATCCACCACTCGCCGGCGGCGGTCCGCACGAGGTCGCCGTGGCCGGTCCCGACGATCGGGTGGTCGAGGCCCAGGTGGCGGTGGGTGAGGACCGGGTTGCGGGGGTTGCCGCGGTACGGCCCGGCGACGTCGTCCGAGCGGGCGACGGTCACTGCGTGGTCGTGCGCGGTGCCGCCCTCGGCGATCAGCAGGTGGTAGCGGCCGTCGACCTTGTAGAGATGCGGGCCCTCGGCCCAGACGGCGTCCTTGAGCGCGCCGTCCCACAGCACGGTCTCCTCGTCGGTGAGGGTCATCGTGCCGAGGTCGAGCCGGCGCAGGAAGATCTCCGTGTGGCCGAGGTCGTTCGTGGGGCGGGTCGCGGTGACCCAGGCGGTCCCGTCGTCGTCGAAGAACAGCGACGGGTCGAAGGCGCGGGGCAGGTCCAGCGGGTACGGCTCGCTCCACGGGCCCGCCGGGTCGGTCGCGGTGACCACGAAGTTCTCCAGGCCGGCCTCCGGCCGCCCGTCGACCAGCGTCGCGATCATGTAGAAGACGCCCTCGTGGTGCCGGAGCGTCGGGGCGTAGATCCCGCCGCTGGGCTTGGTCCCGTCGAGCGGGAGCTGGGAGGGGCGGTCCAGGACGTGGCCCAGCGGCCGCCAGTGCACCAGGTCGAGGCTGTGGAAGATCGGCACCCCGGGGAACCACTCGAAGCTCGACGTGACCAGGTAGTGGTCGTCGCCGACCCGGCAGATCGACGGGTCGGGGTGGAAGCCGGGGAGGATCGGGTTGGCGAACGTCCTCGCCGCGCCCGCCGTACCGGGACCGCCCGCCGTACCCGCCGTACCGGGACCGCCCGCCGTGCCCGCCGGGTTCACCGTGCCGGAGACGTCCGCCGTGCCCGTCGCCTCGGGGCCGCCCGTCGTCTCCGGGACGCCCGCCGTCACCGCGCCGCCAGGTTGCCGGCGAGGAGTTCGAGCAGGGGCTCGCGGCGGACGCAGGCCGGCAGGGCGAAGGAGTCGGCCAGCGCGATCAGCTGCTCGTCGGACAGGCCGCGGAACAGCGAGGCGTACTCCGGCAGCATGGCCTGGGCGACGAGGATGTGCCGGATGAGGTCGTCGGCCTGGTACCGGGCGCCCCACGGGTAGGGGTCCCAGCCGGGGAACTCGGTCTCCAGGAGCCGGTGCAGCGGCGCGAGGATGTCCGCGGACTCCTCCATGGTGGAGCCCCACCGGTCGGCGCCGAGCCGCGACTTCTTCGCGATGAACGGCCCGAAGCGCTCCATGTAGGGGCCCGCGGCGTACACCAGCCCCTGGAGCCCGACGTCCTTGTAGGTCCACAGGGACCAGCCCGCCTCGTGGGCGTCGTAGATGTCGAGCTGGTCGCGGAGGATCTGGTAGCGCTGCCCGTCCACGCCGGGGTCGCCGGTGTAGACGGGGCCGAACTCCCCCACCCACAGCGGTGTGCCCGTCTGGCGCTGGAAGGCGGTGCGCCGCTCGAAGGCCAGCTCCAGCTGCTCGCGGTCCACCCACTCGCCCCGGGTGTGACCGGGGTACGGCCCGCCGTGCGCGAACCCGGCCAGGGCGTAGTCGTGGCAGACGAAGACGGTGTTCTCGTAGACCTCTCGGAAGACGGAGAAGTCGGTGGAGTAGGTGTTGCCGTCGAGGAACAGCACGTGGCCGGGGTCGACCGCGCGGACCGCCTTGACCAGGCGGTCGTAGAACGGCCCGACGACCGTGCCGGTGGGGTCGGCGGGCTCGTTGACCGGGTTGTAGCCGGCCACCCACCGGTGGTCGCGGTAGCGGTCGGCGATCGCCTCCCACAGGTGCACCACTCGATCCTGGAAGTGCCGGTGCCGCCAGAACGACGCGACATGGGTGGGGTTGTCGGAGTGCCAGTGCTGGTTCTGCGCCCCGGGCAGCGCGTGCAGATCGATCACACTGTAGATGCCGTGCTCGCCGAGCAGGCCGACGACGCGGTCGAGGTGCCGGAAGCCCCGTTCGACGATCTCCATGGGGCGGTCGTCGGACTCCAGGTGGCGGTAGTTCACCGGGATGCGCACGCAGTTGACGCCGAGGGAGGCCAGCAGCGCCGCGTCGCCGGGGCCGAAGAAGGAGGTCAGCAGCCGGTCGAAGAACAGCTCGGCCCGGTCCTCACCCAGCACCTCGCCCACCGAGCGCCGCATCTCCGACTCGGTGGAGGGATAGCCGGTGATGAAGTTCTCCATGTTCAGCCAGCCCCCGAGGCCGACGCCGCGCAGCCGTACCGCGGCGCCCTCCGGGTCGACGAGCCGGGATCCGGAGACACGCAGGGTCATGGATTCTCCTTGTGCGACGATCGCCGCCCGCCGAGCGGGCGCCGAAAGCGGTTCTTTGAAACTTTCATCAGGAAATTGAACTTTTCAGAGCCGGGCGATACGCGGAACGCGCATATCACTCGAATGATCCGTTCGGACGGAATGACCGGCATGCCGCGCCGGGCGGGCGGTGAGCCGAAACTTTCGGCTACACTCCTGGGCATGCCAGCGAAGAGGCGGGTGACGATCGCCCTCATCGCCGAGGAGGCGGGGGTTTCCGTCCCCACGGTGTCCAAGGTCATCAACGGGCGTCCGGAGGTCGCCGCCGAGACCCGGCGGCGGGTCGAGCGGTTGCTGCACAAGCACGGCTACCGGCGGCGCGTCAGCCAGAGCGACGGGCCGGTCGGGCTGATCGACCTGGTCTTCTCGGAGATAGAGAGCCCGTGGGCGATGGAGATAGTGCGCGGCGCCGAGACGGCCGCCCGCGAGGCCGACGCCGGCATCGTGGTGTCCGTGCTGCACACGCACGCCGGCCCCGGCCGCGACTGGCTGGAGCGCATCGCGGCCCGCCGTACCGACGGCGTGGTCGTCGTCGCCTCGAAGCTGTCCGCCACGCTGCAGGGGCAGCTCAACGCCCGCGCGATGCCGTTCGCCGTCGTCGACCCGGAGGGCGAGCCCGCGCCGGGCGTCACCTCGGTCGGCGCGACCAACTGGAACGGCGGGCTGGCCGCCACCCGGCATCTGCTGGAGATGGGGCACCGCAGGATCGGGATGATCGGCGGACCGGCCGACATGCTGTGCAGCCGGGCCAGGATCGACGGCTACCGCGCGGCGCTGGAGACCGCGGGCGTGACCGTCGCGCCGGAGCTGATCTGCCACGGCGACTTCCTGGTCGACTCCGGCCGCGACCACGGCCACGCGCTGCTCTCCCTGGACGACCCGCCCACCGCCATCTTCGCCGGCAGCGACATGCAGGCGTTCGGGGTGTTCGAGGCCGCCCGGCGGCGCGGCCTGCTCGTCCCGGACGACCTCAGCGTCGTCGGCTTCGACGACCTGCCGCTGGCGCGCTCGGCCTGGCCGCCGCTGACCACCGTCCGCCAGCCCCTGCAGGACATGGCGGCCGCGGCCACCAGGATGGTCCTGGGCATGGGGCGGGGCGAGCCGGCGCAGGCCCGGCGTGTCGAGCTGGCCACCGACCTCGTCGTCCGGGAGAGCACCGCGCCGCCCCGGGCCGCGCGGGGCTGAGGCGTCCGAGGGGACACCGTACCCCTGGGCCGACGGGGCCGGCGGGGCCGCGCCGTACTCCGGCCCCGTCCGCCCCGGGGCGCCCGCCGGGGTGCCATGTCCCGGGGCGCCCGCGGGGGCGCCGCGTCCCAGATCCACCGGCCGTCAGCCCTTCATCGCGCCGGCGGTCAGGCCGCTGACGAGCCGGCGCTCGGCCAGGGCGTAGAACGCCAGCGCCGGCACCATCGCGACGGTGACGTAGGCGAGGACGCGCGCCCACTCGGTGGCGTACTGCCCCTGGAACTGCTGGACGCCGAGAGGGAGGGTCCACCAGGAGGGGTCGTTGAAGACGACCAGGGGGAGCATGAAGTTGTTCCAGCTCCCCACGACCGCGAGCACCGAGACGGTCGCCAGCGCCGGGCGGGCCATCGGCAGCAGGATCTTCCAGAAGAAGCCGAACGCGCCGCACCCGTCGAGCGTCGCCGCCTCCTCGATCTCCCCCGGGATGCTCCGGAAGAAGCCCCGCAGGATGATGATCGTCATCGGCAGGCCGAAGGCGGCCTGCGGCAGCACGACCCCCAGCGGGTTGTCCAGCAGGCCGGCGGCCCGCAGCAGGACGAACAGCGGGAGGATCGCCACCGCGAACGGGAACATCAGCCCGACCGTGAAGAGCGTGAAGAACAGCTCCCGCCCCCGGAAGGCGAAGCGGGCGAAGACGAAGGCGGCCAGCGCGGACACGCCGACGACGACGAGCGTCGTGGCCGCCGCGATGAGGACGCTGTTGCCGAGCTGTCGCCAGAACGTCGGGGCGGTCAGCACGTCGGCGTAGTTGGTGAACACCCACGGCGACGGCAGGCCGACCGGGTTGGTGGACAGCTGGACGGTGTCCTTGAACCCGCCGAGCAGGCCGAAGAGGATCGGCACGATGACGAACGCCCCGACCGTCACGGCGATGACGTGCAGCCCCAGGGACCGCGGCCGGACTCCGGCGCGGGAGGGGGCGGGCCGCCGGTTCAACGCTGGCTCCGCATGGCGGTGAGGGCTCCCTCGGTGTCGCGGCGCATGACGTACCGCTGGTAGACGAGTGCGAAGACGAGGCTGATCGCGAACATCACGACGCTGATCGCGTTGGCGTAGCCGACCTGGTAGCGCTTGAAGCCGAACTGGAACATCGTGACGGCCATGGTCTCGGAGGAGTGGGCCGGCCCCCCGCCGGTGAGGACCCAGACCAGGTCGAACAGCTGGATCGCTCCGATGACGGACAGGAAGACGCTGATCCGGATCGTCGGGCCGAGCAGCGGCAGCGTGACGTACCGGAACACCTGCCAGCTCCCCGCGCCGTCGATCTGCGCCGCCTCGGTCACCTCGTGCGGGATGCCCTGACGGCCGGTCAGGTAGAGGATCATGTGGAAGCCGAAGTACTTCCAGGTCATCACCAGGAAGAGGGACGGCATGACGGTGGACGGGTCGGAGAGCCAGTCCGACTCCAGTCCCACCGTCCCCAGCACGAGGTTCGCCAGGCCGCCGTCCGGGGACAGGATCATCGAGAACAGCACCCCGGTGATCACCTCGGAGAGGATGTACGGGGCGAAGAAGATCATCCGGTAGACGGCCCGGCCGCGCATGCGCTGGTTGAGCAGCATGGCGACGCCGAGGGCGAACGGGAGCTGGATCACCAGCGACAGGACGATCAGCACCACGCCGCGCCACAGGTCGCCGAGGAAGACCTCGTCGCCGAACATCCGCTCGAAGTTGGCCGTCCCGATGAAGTCGTCCGGGAGGCCGCGCAGGCCGTTCCACTTGAAGACGCTGGTGTAGATCGCCACGAGGATCGGGGCCAGGACCAGCAGGCCGAACAGCAGCAGGGCCGGGAGCAGGAACGCCGCTATCGTCAGCCTGCCCCGGAACCGGTGCCCGCGCGGCGGCCGGGGCGCCGGCGCCCCGGCCGCCGTGTCGGCGGCCGGGGACGGCGCCCGCCGCTCCCCCGTGGGGGGCGCGAGCCGGGAGGTGCCTTCCGCAGCCCTCATCTACTCGGACTTCGCCGTCTCGGTGATGGCCTGCGCGACCTGCTCGGGCGTCTTCTTGCCCACGATCAGCTCGGCGACGCTGTCGTTGACCTCCTGCCCGACCGCCGGAGGGTAGGCCTGGTCGAGGTAGAGCTGGAAGCCGCTCGCCGTCGACAGCGCCTTGGCCACCGTCGCCAGGTTCGGGTCCTTGACGGCGTCCTCGGTGCCCTTCAGCACCGGCAGGACCGCCCCGGACGCCACCACGTCGCGGTGGTTCTTCTCCTCGGAGATGAACTTCAGGAAGTCGAGCGCCTCTGCGGGGGCGTCCGCGCCGACGGCGTACCCGCCGCCGCCGCCGAAGGCGTCCGTCACCTTGCCCGTCCCGCCCTCGACGGCCGGGAAGGGGAAGAAGCCGAGGTCGTCGCCGATACCCTTGCCCGCCTCCTTCTCCACCGACGGCGCCCACTGGCCCATCAGCTCCATCGCCGCCTTGCCGTTGCCGACGAGCGCGGCCTGGCCGTCGGGGGTGTTGTACGCGGCGCCGAGGAAGCCCTTCTGGAACGGGTCGAGGTCGGCGAGCTCCTTCAGGCGCCGCCCGGCCTCCACGAAGGGGGGCTTGGTGAAGTCGTGGTCGGTCGCCGCCTGCTGCAGGGCCTGCAGGCCGCCGATCCGCATGGCGAGGTAGGCCCAGTAGTAGTGGCCGGGCCACTTCTCCTTGCCGGCCAGGGCGATCGGGGTGATGCCGGCCGCCTTGAGCTTCTTGACGGCGTCGATGTAGGCCGACCAGGTGGCCGGCGGCTCGGTGACGCCCGCCTTGGCGAACAGCGCCTTGTTGTACCAGAAGCCGACCATGCCGATGTCGGCCGGGATCGCGTAGGTCTTCCCGTCGACCTGGTACGGCTGCAGCGAGGCCGGGGTGAACGCGCCGCTCCAGGCCGCGCTGTCATCGGTCAGGTCCTTGACCAGCCCGGCGTCCACCTGCTGCTTCAGGACGCCGCCGCCCCAGGTGGTGAAGAGGTCGGGCGTCTTGCCCGACTGGTTCAGCGTCGTCATCCGGGCCTTGAAGGCCTCGTTCTCGATGGGGAGGTTCTTGATGACGACGTTCGGGTGCTGCTTCTGGTACTCGGTGGCCATGCGCGCGAGGAAGGACTTCAGCGGTTCGGTGGTCCCGATGTTCCACCACTCGACCGTGACCTTCCCTCCACTCCCGGAGGCGGCCTTCGGCTCCTCGCCGCCTCCGCCGCCGCATCCTCCGAGGAGGAGCGTGGCTGCGACCAGGGCCGCCGCGCTTCGCCGTCCCAACGACATCACAGTGGTTCCCTTCCTCATCTCTCGGGGGTCGTGCGGGGGCTCAGGCCCTGGCCGACGTCGGGCGGACGCGCCCGGCTCCGCCGCCGCACCACTGTTGCTGAAAGTTTCGACAGATACCCGATATTTTCTGGGTGGCGCCGACGTTACATCGGCGTGACGGCCGGATCAACGGTCGTTGTAGAGACGTTATGGGGCGGTCTCCGCACCTCCGGGGGGTGGATTCGCGACGCCGTACGGTGTCCCAGCTCAGGGCGTTCTCCGACGGCCACCCGGGAGGGCGGCCCCTGCCACGGGGGCCGAAAATCCCGGGAGGGGCATGAAAGTTTCAAAGGCCGGCCGCCGCGGGCCGGTCCCGCACCGGGCCGGCGCGGGACTCCGTCGCTTCGGCCCCGTGCCCGTCACGTCGCCGTGGCCGTGGCCGTGAGCGCGGGGCCGCCACCGACCCGCTATCCGTGGCCACCACGGAGGCGGCCCGCGTCCCCTATGCGGAATGCTGTGACCACGGCGGCCGGGCGGGACGTCCCGCCCGGCCGCACACCCGTACCGACAGGAGTGATGACGATGGCCGGCGACGAGAGCGGCACCTACGAGGGATTCACGGCCGAGGAGCGCGCCGCGATGAAGGACCACGCCCAGGAGCGGAAGAAGGCGGCGCGCCGCGCCTCGCGGGAGGAGAAGGCGGCGGAGGCGGAGCGGGACGTCCTCGCGAAGATCGCCGAGATGGAGGACACCGACCGGATCATGGCCGAGCGCGTCCACGCCGTCATCAGGGCCACCGCCCCGGAGCTCGAACCGAGGCTCTGGTACGGCATGCCCGCCTACGCGCTGGACGGCAAGGTCGTCTGCCACTTCCAGAACGCGGGGAAGTTCAAGACGCGCTACGCGACGCTCGGGTTCAGCGACGTGGCGAAGCTGGACGAGGGCGCGATGTGGCCTGTCGCCTTCGCCCTGACCGAGGTGACGCCCGAGGTGGAGGAGCGGATCGCCGCGCTGGTGAAGCAGGCGGTGAGCTGAGGCCCCCGCGCACCGGGGAGCCGCCGGGCCCCGTTCCCTGCCGGTTCGGCCGGACCGGCGGGGTGTCTCCCGTCAGGGGACGGAGCGGATCTTCCCGACCAGGACCGCGCCGAGGAGCGTCAGCGCCGCGGAGGCCAGGTAGAGGGCCGGGTAGCCGCCGGCGCCCGCCACGATCGGGCCGGCGATGACCGGCCCGAGGACCTGCGGGCCCGAGTTGGCGATGTTGATGACGCCGAGGTCCCTGGCCCGCCCGTCGGCGGCGGGCAGCACCTGGGTGACCAGGGCGTTGTCGACCGACAGGAAGACGCCGAAGCCGACTCCGAGGATCACCGCGGCGACCAGGGCCGCCTGCCAGGTCGGGCGGAACGCGAGCAGGACCGCCGGGACCGCGCTGATCAGGCCGGAGACCACGACCAGGAGCCGGCGGCGGCCGAGCCGGTCGGAGACGACGCCCGAGACGATGGTGGTGACGACCACGGCGGCGGTGTAGATGAGGATCAGCACGAGCAGGCCGTCCTCGGACTTCTCCCCCGGGAAGATCCGCTCGTAGCCGACCGCGTCGGTGAGGAAGTACAGCAGGTAGAGCGTGGCGATCGCGTTGCCGAGCTGCATCAGGAAGCGGGTCAGCCAGGCCCAGAAGAAGTCGGGGTGGGTGCGAGGGCTGATCCGGAAGCTCCTCAGGAAGGCCCGCGCGTCGAACCGGGGCGCGGCGGCCAGCGGAGGGTCGGCGGTGGTGAGCACGAAGGGCAGCACCCCGAGGGGGACCAGTGCGGCGATCAACAGGTAACCGGACCCGACGGTGGTGGCCACGGCGGTGACGAGCACCACCCCCAGCACCACGCCCAGCGCCTGCGGCATGCCGACCCAGCCCGACACCTCGCCCCGCTGGCGCACCGGCACGTGGTCGGGCACCCCGGCGCTGAGCGCCGCCTGCATCGCGTTGAGCCCGGCCTGGGCCAGGCACCAGCAGATCATCACGCCGGCGACGGTGTCCTGCCCGGCCAGCAGCGCCAGCGCCGCGGCCCCGGCCAGCGCGCCGGCCAGCGTCCAGGGGTGCCGGCGGCCGAACCGGCCGGCCGTGCGGTCGGACAGCGCCCCGGCGACCGGGTTGGACAGCATCGCCACCGCGGCCCCCGCACCGGTGACCAGCGCCAGCGCCGTCTCCTTGCCGTCCGGCGCGATCCGCGCCATCTGCAGGGGCAGCAGCATCTGGAGCGGCCCGGAATAGCCGATCCAGAGGGCGAGGTTGGCCAGCGAGATGCCGGTGATCCACCACGGCCCGACCCTGCGCACCGGCTCGGCGAGCGCGGCCGGGACCTCCGGGACGGGCTGGACAGCGCTCATACGGCTCGCACCTCGCGATCACGACCGGGCACCCGACAACATGAGGGGTGCTCGGATGTTACGCCCCTCTCATCCCGTGCGACAGCCCCCGCCGCGAGATCACGGAAGGCGGGACCGGAGGCGGCGGAGACCCGGGCCGGGGCGGAGACGGACGGCTCCGGAACCGTTCGGCCGGGCCGTCAGACGGGCCGGGCGAAGGCGGGCCGAGCCGTCAGGCGGGCGGGCCGGGTGAAGGCGGGCCGGACGGTCAGGGGGGCGGGCCAGGGAAGGCGGGCCCGGCGGTCAGGCGGGGCGGGCGGTCAGGCGGGGCGGGAGGCGTCGCGGTTGCGCGCCCACTCCCCGCCCTCGGGGCCGGTGTCGAAACGGACCGCGGCGACGGCGTTGCCCTCCAGGTCGTTGTCCACCACCCGGCCGGATACGCACCCCCCGGAACCGGTGATCCACAGCCCGTGGGTCTGGGTCCCCGGCCGCCCGCTGTCCCAGATCCGGTTGGCGCGGACGGTGTAGTCGCGGGCCTCGGCGTTCAGCGTGATGCCCGCCCGGACCTCCGGAGACCCCGGCAGCCGGTACGGCGTGCCGGGCGCGGGCGGCTCGCCCCGCCACGCCGAGGCCGCGCCGGGACGCCAGGGGGCCAGTGTCAGCCCGGTGGCGGTGTTGCCCGTCACGACCGCCGTCACGGCCGCCGCGCCGTCGCCGGCCGTGAGGGTCTTGCCGAGGTGCCCGCCGGGCTCCCATCGGGCCGAGGTGTCGGTCATGGCCGTGGCCGTGTAGGTGACGGACGGGCCTCCTCCCTCCGCCGCCGGGGCCCGCCGCGCGCCGTTGTCCCGGATCCGGTTGCCGAGGACGGTGGCGTCGACGACGGGGCTGTCGGTCCGGATGCCGTCGAGGGCGTTGCCCCAGATGTCGTTGCCATCGAGGACCATCGCGACCGAGGCCGCGGAAGCGGTGGAGACGGCGGCGAAGGCGGAGGTGCCGGGGGTGTCGTACTCGCGGTAGCCGTAGCGGCCGTTGCGGCTGATCCGGTTGCCGGTGACGGTGTAGCGGCCGGGGGTGTTGCCGACGCTGACGCCGTCGCGGACGTTGGCGTCGATGACGCATCCGGTGACGATCCCGCCCCGGCCGGGGACGCCGGTGGTGCCCAGGCCGGAGACGTCGAACCCGGCCTCGTGGTTTCCGATCATGACGCAGGCGGAGACCACCAGCCCCTCGGCGCCCCAGTCGGAGATGCCGTAGCGGTTGTCCTCGGCGTGGCAGTTGGTGATGCGGATGCCGCGCGGCGGGGTCCACTTCGCGTCCTGCAGTTCCAGGAAGATGCCGTTGGTGCCGTTGCCGACGGCGGTGCAGCCGCTGATGGTCAGCCGTTCCACCCCGCCCCAGCCGCCGATCCCGATGCCCAGCCCCGCGCCGCCGATCTGCGTGCCGGTGTCCAGCCGCCCGCAGCGCAGCGCGATGACGCCCTGCACCACCGTGTCCTGCAGGAAGTCGCAGCCCAGCCCGGAGGCGGCGGTGTCGTGGATGTACAGGTCGCGGAAGCGGCCGCGGAGCACGTACTGCAGGCCCAGCCCCTTGGCCAGCACGTCGTACGGGTCCGCGCTCACCCCGGATCCGTCGATCTCGAAGTCGGCGAAGGTGCAGTCGGCGATGTGGTGGCCGGGGCCGGCGCCGTGCTGGAGCGCGGTGAAGAAGGCCAGCGGCACCGCGGTGCCCGGGTTGCCGGCGTTGGACAGCGTGAAGCGGGTCGCGCCCGCCCCGGCGCCGATGAGGGACACCCCGCTGCGCCACACCGTGCCGGCGTCCCGGATCGAGTACACGCCGGGCGGGCAGTAGACGGTGCGCGCCCTTCCGTCGGCCGCGCAGGCCGCCCCGACCCGGTCGACCAGCGCGGCCAGCGCCGGCTGGTCGTTGGTGACGCCGTCGCCCGTCAGCCCGTGGTCACGGGCGTTGTAGACACCGTCGGGACCGTTCACCGGCGCGCCCCCTCTCACCGAACCGGACAGTGCGCGCCTCTTCGGTGACGCCCGTCCCATGATCCGGCCGGACACGCCGGATCACGGGCTCAATTCCCCCTTACGGAAAGGAGTAAGCGCAGGTCATCGGCCATTTATCTGCCCCGCCCCGACGCCGGGGGCGGTCAGGGCTCCTCGGCCCCGGCGAGCAGCGCCTCGGCCTCCTCATCGCTCAGCGCGGTCAGCTCCTCGATCAGCAGCCGTTCCGCCTCCTCGGCCAGGGCCGCCACCGTGCTCGCGGCGAAGATCGTCTTGATCGGCACCTCGACGCCGGTGGCCCGCCTGATCCGGGCGGCCACCCGGGTGGCCAGCAGCGAGTGGCCGCCGAGGTCGAAGAAGTCGTCGAAGACGCCGACCGGGCCCGTGCCGAGCAGCTCCTCCCAGATCGAGGCCACCAGCCGCTCGCCGTCGGTCCGCGGGAGGACCCGCGCCGCCGCCGGGGCGGCCTGCGGCTCGGGGAGCGCGGCCCGGTCCACCTTGCCGCCCGGGGTGAGCGGCAGGGCGTCGAGCCGTACCCAGCCCGTCGGGACGAGCTGGCGCGGGAGCGCCCGCTCCAGGCGGGCGCGGAGGTCCGCCGGGTCGGCGGTGCCGGTGACGTAGGCGACGAGCTCCCCGCCCCGCGCGGTGACGAACGCCTGCCCCACACCGGGGCAGGCCAGCAGGCGGCTCTCCACCTCGCCCGGCTCGATCCGGAAACCCCGCACCTTCAGCTGGCCGTCCAGCCGCCCGAGGAACTCCAGCCGCCCGTCCAGTCGGCGGCGCACCCGGTCGCCGGTGCGGTAGCGGCGCGCCCCGGGCCGTCCGCCGGGGTCGGGCACGAAGGCGGCGGCGGTGAGGGCGGGCCGGCCCAGGTAGCCGCGCGCCACCCCGGCCCCGCCGACGACCAGTTCCCCGGCCGCACCGGAGGGCAGCGGCTCTCCCCCGTCGCCGAGCACGTACGCCGTGGTCGCGCCGATCGGGCGGCCGATCGGCGGGCGGCCCGTCGCGGCGTCCGCCCCGAGGTCGCAGGCGGTGGCGATCACCGTCGCCTCGGTCGGGCCGTAGGTGTTGACGAGCCGTACGGCGTCGCCGAACCGGTCACGCCAGCGCGCCACGGCCGCCGCCGAGACCTGCTCGCCGCCCAGGATCACCAGCCGCAGCGCGGCCGGCCAGGCGATCTCCGCCAGGTCCTCGGTCAGCGAGTGCCAGTAGGCGGTCGGCAGGTCCAGTACGGTGACCCGGCCGCCCTCGGGGGAGGCCAGCACGTCGGGCAGGGTCGCCGCGCCGTCGGGCAGGAGCAGCAGCGTGGCCCCGGCGGCCAGGGCCGGGAAGACCTCCTCGACGTGCGCGTCGAAGCTGAGCGAGGCGAACTGGACGACGCGGTCGGCGGGGGTGAGCCCGTAGTCCGCGCGCATCCACCGCACCCGCGCGGCGAGGGCGCCGTGCTCGACCAGCACGCCCTTGGGCACGCCGGTGGAGCCGGAGGTGGTGATGACGTAGGCGGCGTCCCGGGGCGTCACCCCCGCCGGAGGGCCGGCCGTCCCCGGGCCCGGCGGTGACGGGTCGACGGCGGTGAGACCCGCGGGAGCCGCGCGCCGGGTGACAACGTGGGTGGCCGAGGCGTCCGCCAGCGCGAAGGCCAGCCGCTCGTCCGGCACGTCGGGGTCGAACGGGAGATAGGCGGCTCCGGCCCGCCACACGGCGAGCAGCGCGGCGACGGCCTCCGGTGAGCGGGGCAGGCAGACGCCGACGACGTCGCCCGGCCGCACCCCGCCGTCGCGGAGTGCGGCGGCGAGCGCGTCGGCGCGGGCCAGCAGCTCGCCGTAGGTGACCCGCTCGGAGCCGCAGACCACCGCGACGGCGCCGGGCGTCCGCCGCGCGGTCTCGGCGACCATCTCCGGCACCGTCCGCGGTCCGTCTCCGCCAGGGAGGGCCGGGCCGGCGTCGGGGAGGCTCAGTTCGGCCTCGTCGTCGTCCGTCCAGATCCGCAGCGCGGAGACCGGGGTGCCCGGCCCCGCGGCGGCCGACTCCAGCAGCCGCGTGAACCGCCCGGCGAGGCGGCCGATCTCCTCGGCCCCGAACAGCCCGGTGTCGTAGAAGAAGGCCACGGAGAGCCCGCCGGAGCCGTCGTCGCTCCGCCACGCCTCGACCATCAGGTCGGTCTTGACGCGCTGCAGCCCGACGTCGACGTGGGACACCTCCAGGCCGCCGAACGACCGGCGCGGGCCGGCGTCCTGGCTGTGCAGGATGAGCATCGTGCGCAGCAGCGTGTCCGCCGGGTGGCTGAGCTTCTCGAACGGCACGGCGGGGTTGCCCAGGGCGCCCAGGACGTCGCCGCGGGCCCGGCCCACGAGATCGGCGAACGTGGGATCCCCGCTCAGGTCGCCGCGGAGCAGCACCGTCTGGGAGACGTATCCCACCATCGGCTCCAGCTCGACCCGTTCCCGTCCGGCGACGACGCTGCCGACCAGGACGTCCCGCTGCCCGCTGTGCCGGGACAGCAGGACCTGGTAGGCCGCGGTCAGCACGGTGAACAGGGTGGTGCGCGCCGCCCTGGCCAGCTCCTCCAGCGCGCGGACCGTCGCGGGCGCGACCGCGACGCGGTGCAGTCTCCCCTCCCCGGTCGCACCGCCGTCGCGGCGGAACGGCAGCTCGGTCACGGGCGGGCCGGCCAGCCGTTCCAGCCAGTACGGCTCGGCCCGCCCGGCCCGGCGGCGCTGCCAGCGCCCGTAGTCGCCGGCCTGGACCGGCAGCGGGCGCAGGGACGGCTCGACGCCGCGGACCCGCGCCGTGTAGCACTCGGCGAGGTCGTCGAGGACGACGTTCAGCGACCACCCGTCGGCGACGATGTGGTGCATCGTGACGCACAGCAGGTGCTCGCCGCCGGTGACGCGGATCACCGAGACACGCACCGGCGGCCCGGCGGCGAGGTCGAACGGCGTGTCGATCCACTCCGCCGCCAGGCGGTGGGCCTCCCCGTCGTCCACCGGGCCGACCCACTCGACGGGCGGCGGGGCGGGTTCGAGGACCGCCCACGGCACGCCGTCCTCCTCGGCGAACCGGGTGCGCAGGCTCTCGTGCCTGGTCAGCACGTCGGTGAGCGCCCGGGTGAGGGCGTCCTCGTCGAGCGGGCCGCGCAGGCGGCGCGCCAGGTACATGGTGTAGGCGGCGTTTCCCGGGTCGAAACGCTGCAGGAGCCAGAGCCGCTCCTGCGCCGGGGACAGCGGGGCCCTCATGCGCCCGGCGCCATCTCGTCGAGGACGGCGGCCAGCTCGTCGGCGTCGAGGCCGTCGAGCTCGTCGCGCAGCGCGGCGATCTCGGACAGGTCGAGGTCGTCGTCGAGGCGTTCCAGCTCACCGGCGAGCCCGGCGATCGTGGGGTTCTCGAAGAACGCCACGATCGGCACGGCGGCGCCGTAGCGGGACTGGACGCGGGCGATGATCTGGGCCGCGGTCAGCGAGTGCCCGCCGAGGTCGAAGAAGTCGTCGTCCACTCCGACGGGCTCGCCGAGCCCCAGCACCTCGGCCCACATCGAGGCCAGCTCGTCCTCCACGGCCGTCCCCGGGGCCCGGTAGGCGGTGATCCTGGCGGGCGCGGCCTCCGGCGGCGGCAGCGCCGCGCGGTCGAGCTTGCCGTTGGGGGTGAGCGGCAGCGCCGGGAGCGTCACGAGGTGGGCGGGGACCATGTACTCCGGCAGGCTCCGGCGGAGCCGCTCACGCAGCCCCGGCCACAGGTCCGCGCCCGCGGGCGGCGTCGCGCCCCCGGACGGCGCCGGCCCCCCGGGGGGCTCGCCCGCCACCGTGCCGGGGCCCGCGGGGGGCTCGTCCCCGGCGGGGACCACGTAGGCCACCAGCCGGGGCGAGCCGTCGGGTCCGGTCCACACGCCCGCCGCGGCCTGCCGTACCTCCGGGGCGGCGCGCAGCGCGGTCTCGATCTCCCCCAGCTCGATCCGGAAGCCGCGGATCTTGACCTGCTGGTCGGCCCGGCCGAGGTACTCCAGGCGCCCCCCGGGGCCGAGGCGGACGAGGTCGCCGGTGGCGTACATGCGCGCCCCGGGCCGGCCGGACCAGGGGTCGGGCAGGAAGCGGTCCGCGGTCCTGGCGGGCATGCCGTGGTAGCCGCGTGTCACGCCCGTCCCGCCGATGTGCAGCTCGCCGACCTCGCCGCCGGGCACCGGCAGCCCGGTGTCGTCCAGGACGTACAGCGACGTCTCGGCGATCGCCTCCCCCAGGTCGATCGGGGCCGGGGAGGGCAGGACCCCTCCGGCGGCGGACCACACGGTGGTCTCCGTGGGGCCGTAGACGTTCCACAGGCGGGCGCCGCCGGCCAGCAGTTCGTCGGCCAGGTCGCGGGGCAGGGCCTCGCCGCCGCACAGCCGGGTCCGCACGGCCTCCGGGACTCCGCCGGCCTCCAGCAGGATCCGCCACGTCGCGGGGGTGGCCTGCATGACCGTGACCCCCTCGGCGAGGGCCAGTTCCCGCAGCGCCCGGCCGTCGGACGCCTCGCGGGCGTCCGCCAGCACCACCCGGGCCCCGACGGACAGCGGCAGCAGCAGCTCCAGCACCGAGATGTCGAACGACAGGGTGGTGACGGCCAGCCACCGGTCGGCCGGGGTGAGGCCGAGCAGACCGGCGAACGAGACGAGCAGGTTCGTCACCGCCTCACGCGGGACCGCCACGCCCTTGGGACGTCCGGTGGAGCCGGAGGTGTAGATCAGGTAGGCCAGCGCGCCCGGCGGCGTGGGATCGTCCCCGGCGGGAGCCGCCGTGGCCGGAGCGGCGCCGTCTCCCCCGGCCGGGAAGCAGGGGGCGAGGACGTCGCCGTACCCCGA
The DNA here is from genome assembly GCF_040653115.1 of Streptosporangium sp. NPDC048047. NCBI lineage: Bacteria > Bacillati > Actinomycetota > Actinomycetes > Streptosporangiales > Streptosporangiaceae > Streptosporangium > Streptosporangium sp. NPDC048047. The sequence goes on from NZ_JBEZNH010000063.1 coordinate 28,633, forward strand.
GGCGTCGCCGTACGCCTGGGCGCCGCCGTACGCCAGGACGTCGCCGTATACCGGGGCGTCGCCGTACGCCGGATCCGCGCCGGGTGCGCCGGGGACGGCGGCGCGGCGGGCGTCCGCCGGAGCGGCGCCGTCCCACCCGAGCCGCAGCACCCGGGACACGCCGCGCAGCAGGTCGCCGTCCACCCCGTCCTGGGTCAGCACCAGGTCGATCCCGGCGTCCTCGCGCACCATCCGGAGCCGGTCGGCGGGGAAGGCCGGGTCGAGCGGGACGTACGCGCCGCCGGCCGCCCAGACCGCCAGGAGCGCGACCACCATCCCGGGGGTGCGCTCCATGCACAGCCCGACGAGGGACTCCGGGCCGACGCCGTGCCCGCGCAGCACCGCCGCCAGGTCGTCCACCCGCCGGCACAGCTCGCGGTAGGTCAGCTCGCCCCCGCTCCCGGTGACCGCCACCGCCTCGGGGGCCGCCTCCAGCCGGCGCCGGACCAGCCCCGGCAGGGTCACCGGTTCCGTTCCCGTCGTCTGCGCCGCCGGTCGTGCCGTCGGTCGTGCGGTCGTCGTTGTCATCGCCGTCGTCGTCACGGTCGGATGCCTTTCAGGTCGGACAGCCGGAGTCCGGGGTCGGCCCCGGCGCGCTCCACCAGTTCGGTGAAGGCCCCGGCCAGCCGCCGCGCGGTCCCGGCGGAGAAGACGTCGCTGTTGTAGTCGAGGTGGCCGCCCAGTCCCTCGGGCGCGCGCCAGGCGTCCACCGACACCTCGGCCTTGGTACGGCCCGCCGCCGGGACCGGGTAGACCTCGGCCTCGAGGTCGGCCATGGAGGTCCGCAGCAGGTCGTCCTTGGGCAGGTTGTGCAGGTTGAACATCACCTGGAAGAGCGGCGGGCGGCTCAGGTCGCGGGGCAGGCGCAGCGCGCCGAGGATCCGCTCGAAGGGCACCTCGGCGTGCTGCATGCCGGTGAACACCGCCCTGCGGGTCCGGCCGAGCAGCTCCTCGAAGGTCGGGTCGCCCGACAGGTCGGCGCGCAGCACCATGGTCGTGGCGAAGTAGCCGATCAGCGGCTGCAGCTCGGTCCGGCTCCGCCCGGCGACCGGCACCCCGACGCACAGGTCCTCCTGCCCGGCGGCCAGCCCGAGGACCGCCTGGTAGGCGGCGAGCAGGGCCATGAACAGGGTGCAGCGCCGCTTCCTGGCGGTCTCCTCCAGCCGGGAGACCACCTCGTCGGGTACGGCCAGCTCCACCCGCCCGCCCCGGCCGGTCCAGCGCGGAGGGCGGGGACGGTCCGCGGGCAGGTCGAGGACGGGCACGCCGGCGAGCGTCCGCGTCCAGTAAGCCAGGTGGGCGCCGTCGTCGTGCCCGGCCCGGCGCCGCTCCTCGGCCGCGACCTCGGTGTACCGCACGGGCAGCTCGGCCAGGACCGGCTCGCGTCCCTCGCGGTACGCGGCGTAGCACTCGGCGAGCTCCCGCATGAGGACGTCCAGCGACCATCCGTCCACCACGATGTGGTGCAGGACGATGCAGAGCACGAACTCCCCGGCGGCCAGGCGCAGCAGCGCCACCCGCAGCGGCGGGTCGTTCTCCAGGTCGAAGGGCCGGTTGACGAACTCCACGACGGCGGGCGCGGGGTCGCCGGTGACGTCGGCGCATTCCACGGTGACGGGCGCGGCGGGCACGATGACCTGCACGGGGCGGTCCCCGGCCAGGCGGAAGCGGGCGCGCAGCACGTCGTGCCGTTGGGTCACCCGGGTGAAGGCGGCGGCGAGCCCCTCGGCGTCCACCGGGCCGCGCAGCGTCACGCACCAGGGGGTGTGGTAGGCGGTGTCGGCCGGGTCGAAGCGGCTGAGGAACCACAGCCGCTCCTGCCCGAACGACAGCGGCCACTCCTCCGTCCCGGCTGTCCCGGCGTCGTTCCCGGAACCGGTCCCCGACGTGTCCGCCGTGTCCGCCGTACCCGCGACGTCGCCGGCCGTCCCTGAGCCGGCGGCCCGCTCACGGGCGCGAGCGAGCAGTGCGCGGCGCTCCCCCGGCGGCAGCGCGGCCAGGCGGCCGAGCAGCGCGGCCCGCCGGTCGGCGCTCATCGGACGCCTCCCCCGGCGGCCACGTCCTCGGCGGCCCTGACGGCGCGTGCGGCCTCCACGGGCACGGCCTCCGTGGGCACGGCCACCGCGGGAACGGTCTCCACGCGCGCGGCCTCCACGGGCACGGCCTCCGTGGGCTCCATGGGATCCGTCCCCGCGTCCCCGCCCGCCGCTCCGGGCGTTCCCGGACCGCTCCCGTGGGGCCGGGTGACCGGGGTGATCCCGCACAGTTCCGCGACCGCGCCGAGCGGCACCTCCCCGGCCACACTGCTCACCAGCAGGGTCTCCATCCCCAGCAGCAGCTCGTGGGCGGTGGAACGGGGCAGGCGGGCGGTGTCCACCAGCAGGTGGAGGCCGCAGGTGTGGGTGGCGGGGGTGGTGGAGAAGAACACCGTCGCGTCCACCTCGGGCCACGCGCCGACGGGGAACGTCCGGGTCCGCCCGGTGAGCGCCGCGATCGCGGCGGGATCGCCGGGCGGCTCGACCCGGGGCAGGTTGGGCCAGTGGCCGACGGACCGCGCGTCGTTGAAGTAGGCCGACAGGTCCACGGTCCCGCCGCGTTCCCGTCCGACCTCCTCGCGCAGCGCCATCATCGCGAACGGGTCGTAGTGCGCGTTGCGGTAGGCGGTCAGCGCCCGCCCGTGCCCGGTCCGCGCCGCGTCGGCGAAGGTCCCGCCGGACAGGTCGAGGACGAAAAGTCCGTCCTGTACGGCGGTGCCCGCCATCGCGCCGGTCCTGGGGTCGTGCCGGTTGGCGACGATGAGCTGCATGGCCACCCGGCGGTGCCCGGTCAGCGCGTACAGCAGCACGGCGCTCGCGGTGGTCAGCACGCTGGCGGTGCTGACCGACCAGCGTTCCGCCAGCGTCTCGGCCGCCGCGGCGATGGCGGCCGACTCCATGCCGATCCGGACGAACCGCGGCTCCTCCGGGGTGACGCCGGGGAAGTCGAACAGGGTTAGGGGCGTCGTCTCCAGCTCCGCCCGCCAGTGCCGCAACGCCCTGGCCCCGCGCGCGGCGCCGGCCCCTTCGCGTTCGAATCCGGCCTGGTCGAGCGGCTGCCAGGCGGGGGCGGGCAGTTCCCGCCCGGCGAGCAGCGCCTTCCAGTCTGCGGCGAGGATGTCCAGCGTCCAGGCGTCCACCGCGAGGTGGGACAGGGCGAAGGCGATCGCCCGGGGCCGTCCCTCGCCGGTCACGACGACGCAGCGCAGCGGCGGCTCGGCGGCGTAGTCGAACCCGGTGGAGGCCAGTCCGGCGGCGATCTCCGCGGCCACGGCGAGCGGCCTGGCCTGCCCGGCCTCGGCCACCCCGACCGTCAGCCGGCCCTGCCGGGCCACCCGCTGCACGGGCCCTTCGGGGGTCTGCGCGCAGGTCGTGCGGAGCGTCTCGTGCCGCTCGACGAGCCCGCGCAGCGCGGCGAGGACCGCGTCGAGGTCGTACCGGCCGGGGACGGGCAGCGTCCAGGGCATGTTGAAGTACGGGTCGCCGTCGTCCAGCCACCGGGTCAGCCGCCAGAACGCCTGCTGGCCCCAGGTGAGCGGGGCCTCCCCGCCGCGCGCGCCGGCGAACTCGACCGTCACGGACGCCCGCCGGGCGGCGGGGTCGCCCGTCACCGGGACCCGGCGATCTCACCGGTCACGCCGGCGACGGTCGGGGTGTCGATGAACAGCTCGAAGGACAGCTCTACGCCGAACCGGTCGCGGACCCGGGCGATGATCTGCGTGATGGTCAGTGAGTGGCCGCCGAGGTCGAACAGGTCGTCGTCCGGCTCGATCTCGTCCACGTCCAGCAGCTCCCGCCAGATCGCGGTGACCTCGGCGATGATCTCGGCGTCGGCGCCCGTGCCGGCATCTGGGCCGACGTCCGTGCCGCTCCCGGAGCCGACGACGCCGGAGCCCGCGGTGAGGCCCGTGCCGGCCGCCCGGGCAGCGTCCGCCGGGGCCGCGACGGCGGGACCCTGCACGCGGGACGGCAGCGGCAGCTCGCCGAGCGGGGCGTCGGGCCGGGCCGCGGCGCCGCGCAGCAGCGCGACGAGGTCGGCGGCGACGCTCTCGCATCCGGCCCGGTCGATGGCCCGGGGGTTGAACAGCAGCCGCGCCTCCGGCCCCTCGGGTGCGTCCACCACCTGCAGGTGCAGGGTGTTGCGGACCGCGCCGTTGAACATCGCCCAGTCCACCAAGGCGTCCAGGCCGTCGAAGGCGGGGGCCGGGCCGGTGCGGCGGCGGTAGCTGACCGAGACGGGGGTGAGGGCGCTGCGCGGGCTGATCCCGCCCAGGGCACGGGCCAGCGGCACCTCGCGGTGCCGGTAGACGGCCCGCAGCTCCTCGCGCGTCCTCCGGGCGAACTCGGCGAACGTGCCGCTCTCCCAGGCGGCCTCGGCGGCCGCGCCGCTCTCGCGGGGGGACCCGGCGGACGCGCCGCCCTCGCCGGCGGACCCGGTGGGCGAGCCGCTCCCACCGGCGGATCCGGCGGACGTGCCGTGCGGCGCGGACACCACGGGAAGCTCGTTGACGAACGGCCCCACGTGGTCGCGGGTCTCCTCCGTCCGGGTGGACAGGTCCGCGGCGACCGCGACCCGCTCGTTGCCGTAGGCGTGCAGCAGCACGTGCAGGGCGGCCATCAGTGCCTCGAAGCGGGTGACGCCCAGCCGTTCGGCGACCGCGGCGAGCCCGGAGCCGAGTGCGGCGGCGTCGAGTCCGGCCGTCTCACCGGGGGCGGCGCGCAGCGACGGGGCCGTCAGACCGGGCAGCAGGATCTCCCGGTCGTCGTGCCACCGTTCCCGCCAGAACTCCGCGGCCGCGGCGATCCCCGCGTCCACCCGGTCCTGCTCGGCGCGGGCGGCCTCGCCGTACGGCACGGCCAGGGGCGCGAGGGCGCGCCCGCCGTAGGCGGCGGCCAGGTCGGCCAGCACGACGTCCTTGGACATGCCGTCGAAGACGGCGTGGTGGACGACGAGCAGCAGCAGGTGCCGTCCGGGTGCGAGGCGGGCCAGGGTGAACCGGGCCGGCGGGCCGGTCTCCAGGTCGAAGGGCCGGGCGATCTCGGCCTCGACCAGCTCCGCCGCAGCGGCCTCGACGGTCCCGGCGGCCCCGGCGGATCCGGCGGCCCCGGCGTTCCCGGCCTCGTCACCGGCGGGGCCGCCGTTCACACCGCCGTTCACGCCACCGTCCATGACAGCGTTCGCGCCGCCGTTCGTGACGGTGTTCGCGCCGCCGTCCGCGTCGCCGGTCAGGTCCGTGAAGCGGACCTGCGGGGGCGTCCGGCCGGGGAGCAGGCGCAGCAGCCCGTCCCGCTCGGTCATCGCCGCGGCCAGCACGGGGTGGCGGACGGCGACCGCGGCGCAGGCGGCGAGCATCGCGTCCACGTCCAGCGGGCCGTCCAGCCGGACGGCGAGGGGCATGGCGTAGACCCGGCCGCCCGCGCCCGCGCGCTCGGTGACCCACATGCCGTGCTGTGCCAGGGACGCCCGGTCCCACTCGTCGACCAGGGATGCCGTCATGTCGTCGTGCCTTCCGTGCGAGCGGTCGCGGCGGCGTCGAACAGCCCCCGCAACTCCCTTTTGATGACTTTTCCTGACTGGTTCCTGGGCAGGGTGTCGACGACGAGCACCCGTTCGGGGATCTCGTGTCCGGCCAGGCGTTCCGTCAGGAAGGCGCGCAGCCCGCTGCCGGTGACCCCGCCGGAGCGCGGGACGACGGCCGCGGCGATCGCGGTGCCGAGCACCGGGTGCGGCAGGCCGACCACCGCGGCCTCCGCGACGTCCGGGTGCTCGTAGAGAGCCGCCTCCACCTGGAGGGTCGAGACCTTGAACGCGCCCGACTTGACCACGTCGCTCTCCCGGTCCAGGAGGTGGAGGTAGCCGTCGGCGTCGAGGCGGCCGAGGTCGCCCATCCGGACCCAGCCGTCGCGGAACGCCTCGGCGTCGGCCCGCTCGTCGCGGTAGTAGGAGCGGGGCGCGGTGGGTGAGCGCATCCAGACCTCGCCGGCCTCCCCCGGCGGCAGCGGCTCGCCGTCCGGGCCGGCGATCCGCAGCGAGCCGCCGAACGCGGGCCTGCCCAGCGCCCCGGGCCGGGACGGGTCGTAGATCATGATGGTCTGGGCGGGCGCGGCCTCGGTGGAGGTGTAGTAGTTCGTGATCGTGGCGTTGGGGAACGCCTCCGCCAGCCGCGCCGCGACCGCCGGGGGCAGGGCCGAGGCGGCCGACCCCAGCAGCACGACGCTCGACAGGTCGCGGCGGGTGTGCAGGCCGGCGTTGAGCAGTTCGATCGCCATCGCCGGGACGACGAACACCGTGCCGACCCGGTGGGTCTCGATCAGCCGGGTGAACCGGCCCGGGGTGAACCGGCCGAGGGTGAGCACCGCCGGGCGGGCGTCGAGGGCGTTGAGCAGCATGGTCTGCCCGGCGTTGGTGCCGATCGGGAAGGCGTGCAGCAGGTGGCGCGAGTGCCCGAACCTGCGGCGGTTGGGCCGGGTCTCGCAGCCGTGGGCCAGGTTGGCGTGGCTGGCGGCCACGCCCTTGGGCACGCCGGTCGTGCCGGAGGTGTAGAGGATCTGGGCGAGGTCCCCCGGCCCGACCCGCACGTCCACCGGCCCGGCCGCGTCCCCCTCCAGCTCCGCGGGACGCAGGACGGGGTGGTCGCCCGGCGGCGGGGTGAGGTCGCGGCCGGCCACGACGGCCGAGGCGGCGCAGTGCCCGAGCATGTGCCGGACCTCGGCGGGCGCGAGGCGCTCCGACAGCGGCACGGCGACGGCCCCGGCCCGCTGGACCGCGCAGTAGGCGACGGCGAAGTCCACCCAGTCCCAGCCGCCGAACAGCAGCCCGACCCGGTCGCCGTGCCGTACCCCCCGGTCGAGGAGGCCGTGCGCGACGGCGTCCGCGCGGCGGTCCCAGTCGGCGAACGTCATCGACCCGCCACCCTCGACGACCAGCGCCTCCCGGTCGGGGTCCTGGGCCGCGCGCAGGCGCAGCATCTCCGGCACTGTCCTCGGGACGGGTACGGCCGGCGCGCCCGCCCCGCCCGTCGCGCCCGCCGTCCTCACCGCGTCCCCTCGGCCACGTGGCCGGCCAGCAGCGGGAAGCTGTCGAGGTAGGCGGCGCCGCCGTCGAGGTCGAGGACGACGTCGAACTCCTCCTCCACCGCGTCGATGAGGCGCAGCAGCGCGAGCGAGGTGACGCCGAGCGCGGACAGGGGAACGCCGGGGGACGACGTGCCGGTGGCGAGGATCTCCTCGGGCGTGACACGGCCGTCGCAGGCGTCGGAGATCATCTGGGCCAGCCGGGCCGCGAGACCGGCGTCCACGGGGCCGGCGTCCGCCGGGCTCCCGGCGTACCCGGCGGAGTCCCCCGCGACGGTGTCCCGGGCGGTCATGCCCGCGACCGCCGGAGGCTGAGCGGGCGCATGTCCGTCCACACCCGGTCGATGTGGGCGAGGCAGTCCTCCCTCGGCCCCTCGAACCCCTCGGCCCGCCAGCCCTCGGGCAGTTCCCGGCCCGCGGGCCAGACGGAGTACTGCTCCTCATCGTTCAGCACCACGAGGAAACTCATGCGATGACCTCTTCCTTCTTCTCCGTCTTGTCGGTGTCCGTCACGCTCCGCGCGGTGTCCGTCCCGGCGACCGTCGCGGCGTTCGCGGTGTCCCTCCGGGCGTCCCGCTCCGCGTCCGGCGCGGAACCCGTACCGGCGTCCGTGCGGGGATCCGTCCCGGCGCCGCTTCCGGCGGCGCCGGTGGTACGGCTCCGCACCGCCTCGAACCCGACCAGGTCGTCGGGGAGCGCGTCCGGCACGTCGGTGTCGAACCGCGCCAGCACCGGCACCCGCATCGCGATCAGCGCGACGGCCGCGATGGCCAGGCCGAAGCAGGTGTACATGAACCCGATGCCGCGGCCCGCCCCGGTGCCGATCAGCGCGCCGACGGTGTCCGCCAGCGGCCCGCCGGGCGCCAGCAGCGGCTCGAACACCTGCCCGCCGTACGGCGCGACCAGGCCGAAGCCGATGGGCAGCGTGGACCAGGCGACGAGGGTGTTGAGCGCGATGACCCTGCCGTGGAACCGCTGCGGCACCTTGACCTGGATGATCGTGGCGTAGACGCCGTTGAGCAGGGTCAGGCAGATCGACATGCCGAACGCGCCGGCCGCGATCAGCGGCAGGCTCGCCTGCAGACCGGTGAGCACGCAGAACACCGACAGGGCGAGCGTGGCCAGCAGCACGCCGCGCAGCCGCCGGCGGCGCGGGCCGCCCCAGGCGGTCATCGCGAACCCGCCGAGGAAGACGCCGAGGCCGCCGAAGAACGAGACCCGGCCGACGTCGTCGAGCCCGGCGAACGACAGCACCAGCGGGGAGATCATCAGGAACAGCGGCGACAGGAAGACGTTGAGCGCCGCGAAGAACAGCAGCATGCCGCGGAAGCCGGGGTTGCCCCACGAGTGGCGGACACCGTTCATCATCTCGGCCATGACGCTCTCGCGGCGGCGCCACGGCATTCCCGCGGGGAACCGTACGAACAGCAGGACACCCGTGGCGATCGCGTAGCTGACGACGTCGATGACGAGGATGCCGCCGAGCCCGATGGTCGCCATCAGGCCGGTCGCGATCAGCGGCACGACGAGCTGGGCGGTGCCGGTGGCCATCTGCACGACGCCGTTGGCGTGGCCGAGGAACCGCTTGGGGACGAGCTGCGGGATCGCCGAGCCGTACGCGAAGCGCTGGAAGGTGAGCGCGACCGACAGGCAGACCAGCAGCGGGTAGATGTGCTCGGGGGCCAGTGTGCCGGTCCATGCCAGCACGCCCAGGATGAGCTGGGTCCCGCCGGCGGCGATGTCCCCGGCGAGCATGACCTTCCGCCGGTCGTAGCGGTCGACGATGGCGCCGGCGAGCGGCGCCACCAGCATGCCGGGCACCAGCCCCAGCACCGCGAACAGCGCGAACTTCGTCAGCGAGCCGGTGGTGAGGTAGATCCAGATCGGGATGGCGAACTCGGTCAGCGCCGACCCGGTGATCGACACGAGCTGTCCGACCGCGACCAGCAGGAACCGCCGCATGCTCGGCCGCGGCGACCTCGGCGTGACTCCGGCGTCGCCGGGGCCCTCACCGGAACCCTCGCCGTGGACGAGACGCAGCGCGGGCCTGCGGTCCCCCGGATCCCGCCCGGCGTCCGCGTCCCCGCCGGGCCCTCGCCCGGTCCCCGGGGGCGCGCCGGACCGGCCGGCCGCGTCCGCGCCGGCCTCTCCGGCGGACCCCTCCCGCCCGTCCGGTCCGCCGGGTTCGCCGGCGTCCGCGTACCCGGTCTCCTCCGCCGGGGCGTCCGGTCCGCGGAAGCCCTGCAGCCACCAGGTGGACTCCTCCGTACGGCGCAGCGCCGCGGTCCGCCCCTCGGCCATGGCCCGGTGGGTGCCGGTGAGGATGTCGGCCAGCTCCACGGCCCGGTACTTGACGAAGAAGTGCCCGGCCTCGTCGAGCACCACGCACGCGGCGGTGTCCGACAGCCGCAGCCACTCCAGGTAGCGCTCCTGGTAGAACTCGGCGGCCGGGTCCCGCTCCCCCACGACCGAGATGACCGGAGCCGCCAGCGGCTCGCGTTCCTCCTCGAACAGGCGGGTGAAGTAGCGCTCGGCCGTCCGGGTGCCCTTGCGGCGGTTGGCGATGATCAGCTTGAGCTGGTCGCGGTCGAACTCCTCGACGTCCAGGCCGGCCGCGGCGAGCGCGTTGATCCGGCCCTGGTCGGAGGTCAGCCGGTCCATGAGGTCGCCGAACCAGTCCAGGCCGCGGCCCGGCTTGGCGAAGGGGAACACCCCGCCCAGGTAGACCGCCTCGATGGGACGGCCGGCCTCCTGGAGGAGGCGGGCGATCTCGGCGACGAGCATGACGCCGAGACCGCAGTGGCCGTAGAGCACCAGCGGGCCGTCGATCCCGGCGAGGATCTCCTCGGCGCATCCGCGCGCCACCTCGTCGAGGGGCCGGGCCTCCTCGCCCAGCTCGTGGCCGGGCACCGCGACCGAGTACAGCGCCCAGTCGCCGGGCAGCGCGTCGGCCAGCGGCTGGTAGATCACCGCGCTGCCGCCGCCGAACGGCACGCACACCAGCGTCGCGGTCGCGGCGCGAGCGGGGGTGAGCCGGTGCAGCAGGCCGCGGGGGCCCTCGTCGCCGCTCTCCAGCAGACGGGCCAGATCGGCGACCGTTCGGTGCTTGAACAGCTCCAGCACGGTGAGCGGCCGGCCGGGGACCTCCTTGCGCAGCCGGGCGACGACCCGCATCGCGAGCAGGGAGTGGCCGCCCAGGTCGAAGAAGTCGTCGAGCGCGCCGACCCTTTCCAGCTCCAGCACGTCCGCCCAGATCGCGGCGACCGTCTCCTCCGCCGGGGTGCGGGGCGGGACGAACCCGATGGCCGGGGCGTCGGCCCCGGGGTCGGGGAGGCGCGACCGGTCCACCTTGCCGTGGGACTTCAGCGGCAGCTCGTCCAGCCACACGTAGCGGGCCGGGATCATGGGGTCGGGGAGCCGGTCGGCCAGCCACGCGCGCAGCTCCGCCGCCCCGGCGGGCGCGGCTTCGGCGGGCACGACCCCCGCGGCTCCGGCGAAGGCGGACGCGGACCCGGCTCCGGCGGTCCCTGCGGGCAGGGCGTCCTCGGAAGCGCCGGCGACTCCGGCGGCCCCGGCCGCTCCTGTGCCCTCCGCGACCAGGTAGGCGACCAGCCGTTCGCCGCGCAGCTCGACGACCGCGTGCGCCACGCCCGGGAAGCGGGCGAGCACCGCCTCCACCTCCGACAGCTCCACCCGGTAGCCGCGGATCTTCACCTGAAGGTCGCGGCGGCCGAGGAACTCCAGGTCGCCGGTGGGCAGCCAGCGGCCGAGGTCTCCGGTCCGGTACATCCGGGCGCCGGGGCCGCCGTCGGGGTCGGGCAGGAACCGGTCGGCGGTCAGGCCGGGCCGTCCCAGGTAGCCGCGGGCCAGCCGGTCACCGCCGAGGTGGATCTCGCCGGGGACGCCGACCGGGACCGGCCGCAGGTTCGCGTCCAGCACCCGGACGCGGGCGCCGGGGAGCGGCGAGCCGATCGGCAGCGCCGTACCGGAGCCGATGTCCGTTTCCGGACCGGCGGACGTCCCCGATCCCGCGGACGTCCCACGCCCGGCGGAGGCCCCCGGGGCGGCGGGGCGGGCCGGTTCGACGGCGTAGGTGGTGACGCCGACGGTCGCCTCGGTGGGGCCGTAGTGGTTGACCACCCGGCACCGTCCGGCCGCCGCCAGCTCCGCGGCCCAGGCGCGCGGCGCTGCCTCTCCGCCCAGGATCAGCAGCTCGGAGGGGAGCAGCTCGTCCATGGGCGTGTCGGCCATCAACGCCGCCAGGTGGGACGGGGTGATCTTCAGGTGGCCGACGCGGTGCTCGCGGAGGTAGGCGGCCAGCTCGGGCCCGGCCGTACGGGACGGGACCAGGTGGAGGGTGCCGCCGCTCATCAGGCACAGGTAGAAGACGGTCACGCCGAAGTCGAAGGCGAGCGACTGCAGCAGCGCGAACGTCCCGCCCGGCTCCACCTCCAGCCGCTCCCGCGCGCCGGCGAGGTAGACGGCGACCTGGCGGTGCTGCACGGCCACGCCCTTGGGCCGTCCGGTGGTGCCGGAGGTGTAGATGACGTAGGCCAGGTCATCCGGGGTGACGCCGCTGTCCACCGGCCCGGGGGCTGGTCCGCCGGGATCCGCCGGATCGACCGCCGGCAGGTCGCCGGGCAGGCGGTCGCGCAGCTCAGGAACGGTGACGACCGCCCGCGCACCGGCGTCGGACAGCACGTAGGCGAGCCGTTCGGCGGGGTGCTCGGGGTCCAGCGGGAGGTAGGCGGCGCCGGACTTCAGCACGCCGAGCACCGCGACCGCGAGGTCGGCCGACTGCTCCAGGCAGATCGCGACCCGGTCGTCCGGGCCCACGCCGAGCCGCCGCAGGGAGTGGGCCAGGTGGCCCGCGCGCCGTTCCAGCTCGGCGTAGGTGAGCGAGTCGTCCCCGGCGACGACGGCGACGGCGTCCGGGGTGCGTACGGCCTGCGCGGAGACGGCCTCGTGCAGCAGGTCGTCACCGGCGGGCCTGGCGGGGGCCGAGCCGCCGAACAGCTCGATCCTGCGGAGCTCGTCCGGCGGGAGCAGCTCCAGCTCGGAGATCGGCGTGTCCGGATCGGCGGCGACGGAGCGCAGCAGGGTCTCGAAGCAGGCGGCCATCCGCTCGATCGTGTCGGGGCGGAACAGCGCGGTGCTGTAGGTGAGGTTGCCGCGCAGCCCCTCGGGCGTCTCGAACAGGTACAGCGCCAGGTCGAAGCGGCTGGCCGAGGTCTCGACCGGGTGGGCGGACATGGTCAGCCCGGGGGTGCGCAGCGGCGCCGACCGGTAGTTCTGCAGTGCGAACATCACCTGGAAGACCGGCGAGCGGCTGACGTCCCGCTCCACGGCCAGTTCGGTGACCAGCCGGTCGAACGGCAGCTCCTGGTGGGCGTAGGCGTCGAGCGCGGTGTCCCTGACCCGGTCGAGGAGCTCGGCGAAGGTGGGGGCGCCCGACAGGTCGGCGCGCATCGGCAGCGAGTTGACGAACACGCCGACCACGCGCTCCAGCTCCGGCAGGTTCCGTCCGGAGACCGGGGAGCCGACCGCGAAGTCCTCCTGCCCGGCGTAGCGACCGAGCAGTACCTGGAAGGCGGCCAGCAGCGTCATGTACGGCGTGGCCCCGCGCGCCCGGCCGGCCTCGGTGACCGCCCGGCTGAGCTCGGGGTCCAGCGCGATGCCGTGGACGGCGCCCTCCCAGCGCTGCTCGGCGGGCCGGGGCAGGTCGGCGGGCAGTTCCAGCGGCGGCAGTCCGGTCAGCTTCTCCCGCCAGTAGCCGACCTCGCGGTCGTAGTCCCGGCCGGCCAGCCAGCAGGCGTAGTCGCCGTACTGCAGCGGCACCGGGGCGAGATCGCCCTCGCCGCCCCGGCGGGCGTCGTGCAGGGCGAGCAGCTCCTCCATGACGATGTCGCAGGACCAGCCGTCGGTGACGGCGTGGTGCATGGTGAGCAGCAGCACGTGGTCGTCCGGGGCGATCCTGACCAGCAGCGCCCGCAGCAGCGGGCCCCGGGCGAGGTCGAAGGGCCGCGCCGTCTCCCGGTCCACCGCGGCGAGGTCGTCGGTGACGGTCAGCTCCACCGCGGGCGTCTCGTCGATCACGACGCCGGGCCCGCCGTCCTCGGTGGTGACCAGCCGGGTGCGCAGGCTCTCGTGCCGGGCGGCCACGTCGGTGAGCGCCCCGGCGAGGGCGTCCTCGTCGATCCCGCCCTCCAGCCGGACCGCGAACGCCACGGTGTAGGCGGCGGTGCCCGGAGCGTACTGCTCCAGGAACCACAGTCGCTCCTGGGCGGGGGACAGCGGCGGCACGGTGCCCGGCGGGCGTGGCGGGACGGCGGTGGTGACGGCCCGGCCGCCCAGCCGCCGGGCCAGCAGCGCCTGTTTGGCCGGCGAGAGACTGGCGTTCGTCACCTGAGGACCTCCGTGCTCAAGGGGGGAGGGGAACGGTGCGGGTTCCCCGGCGGCGGAGTGGGAGAAGCCGCCCTCGCGGGCGGTTTCCATGACGGGCTGCCGGACCGGGTGGCCCGGTCCGGGGACGTGTTCCGATGAGGGTGCGGTGCGGCTGTCCCCCGGCGCCTCGGGGTGCGGGCGCCCGGCGGTACGGGTGCCGGTCCGGGCACTTCGGGGGCCGATGGGGCCGCGATTGGTGGGAGCGTTCCCACGGAGGAGGCTAGGGATCGGCCGCGAATGCCGTCAAGGTTTCAGGGTTGTTTTCAAACTGTCAGGAGTACGGAATACCAGTTGTTAGGGGTTTTTCCGCAGTTAAGGGCGGTTTATCCCGCGACACCCTTTCGGCCGGACCCCTTTCCTGATTGACATGGACCGGGCCGACTTCTACGCTCCGCTGGGAGCGCTCCCATGCCGATGTGCCATTTCGCGGCCGAGCGTGTCGTCCGGTCGCCGACGCCAGGAGCGCCCACGTGACTGTCATCGTCCCCGCGCCCATGGGCACCACGCCCCCGGGCGCACGGAGAACACCACCACCGCCGGAGCAGGAGGACCTGGAACTCCTCCTGTTGATCCGGCACTTCGAGCTCACCCTCCTCCGGCTGTTCGAGGCGGGCGAGCTGAGCGGCACCACCCACACGTGCCTCGGTCAGGAGTACATCCCGGTCGCGC